>CAYVPZ010000029.1:0-15665 GCA_964453955.1 uncultured Solibacteraceae bacterium
TCACCGCCATTTACGTCATCAAGGGCGGCATGATCAGCGTGGTGATCACCGAAGTAATCCAGTTCTGCATCCTCTCCGTGGTCTCCTTCGCGGTGGGGATCATCGCCATGTCCAAGGTTTCGCCGGCCATGCTGCACCGGTTCGTTCCCGCCGGCTGGGACAACATCTTTTTCGGCTGGCATCTCAACCTGAACTGGTCCGCGCTGATGCCTTCGGCCACCGACAAAGTGGCCTCCGACGGCTACGGACTGTTCGGCTTCCTGGTAATGATGCTGCTGTTCAAGGGCGTGTTGATCAGCGCCGCGGGTCCGGCGCCGAATTACGACATGCAGCGCGTGCTCTCGTCCAAAACCCCACGCGAGGCTTCCATGATGAGCGGCTGGGTCAATCTGGTGCTGACGCCGCCCCGCTATTTTCTGATCACCGGCCTCACCGTCCTCACCCTGGTGTTTTTCGTCGCCGACAACCCGGGGATGAGAACGCACATGGACTTCGAGCTGGTGCTGCCCTATGCCCTGGGCCACTTCGTCCCGGTGGGACTGGTGGGTCTGCTGATCGCCGGACTGCTGGCCGCCTTCATGTCCAACTTCGCCGCCACCGTCAACGCCGCGCCGCCCTACTTCGTCAACGATATCTACAAGCGCTTCATCAACCCCAACGCGGCCCCCAGAACCTACGTGCGCCTGAGCTACCTCTCCTCGCTGGTGGTGGTGCTGCTGGGCGTCGGCATCGGCTGGTTCGTCACCTCCGTGGGCGATGTGGTGCAGTGGATCGTCACCGGACTGTGGGGCGGCTACACCGCCTCCAACGTCCTCAAATGGTACTGGTGGCGCTTCAATGGCTACGGATACTTCTGGGGGATGGCCACCGGCATCACCTCCGCTCTCACCATCCCGGTGATTCTCGGCCACATCGGGCCCCTGCAGGCGTTCGCCCGGGCTCATCAGTTGAACCTGGATGTCTCGCTCAGCTTCGCTCTGGTGTTCGGGATCTCCCTAGTGGGTTGCATCGCCGGCACCTTTGCCACCCGGCCCGAGGACGACGAGATCGTCATGGATTTCTACCGGCGCGTGCGGCCATGGGGTTTCTGGAGCCCCATCCGGAGGAAGGTGCAAAAGCTGGATCCCTCTTTCGAGGCGAACCGGGACTTCCTGCTCGACATGTTCAACGTCGTGGTGGGCATTGTCTGGCAGGTAAGCCTGGTGGCGCTGCCCATCTACCTGGTCATCCGTGAGTTCGGCCGGGTGGCCATCACCTTCGCCATGGTGCTGGCGACGTCGGTCATTCTGAAGTTCACGTGGTACGACCGCCTCGAAAAGCGCGAGGTCAGGTTCAACGCCCCGGCCGGCGGCAGCGTGGTGGCGCGATAGCGCGCGGCGGCAGGCCGGTCAGCCGACTTTGCGAGGGATGCCGCAGACGGCTTCGGTCTCCTCCAGAACCTCGTCCAGCCGGCGGAGCTGAATCGGTTTGGTCAGATAGCCGTCCATTCCGGCGGCCAGACAGAGTTCCTCAGCGGACGTGATTCTGCCGGGCTTCCGGCCGACCCCGGCCTTGCCCGCGCCCTGACGTCTATTTTGCCGCCACCGTGTACTTTACGCTCTGTTCGGCCGAGTCGGCCCCCTGCAGCGCGGCGATCTTCAGCTCACACTGACCGGGTTTCCGGACAGCTCCTACCACCATGGGGATAGCTCCGGAGGCGTCCGCGGGCGGAAGATCGGAAGTCTTCCTCGCCAGCACCACGCCGTCCACCAGGAACTCCACCTCAATCTGCGGCTTCTCCGCCTTTGCCTTGTCCGGATAGACCACAAAGTACACGTAGGGCGGGGTGGATGAGTTCAGAGCGGGTGCCAGTTCCGGGATCACCCGGCTGGTGGCGAATTCGAACGGGTCGGCTGCGTCCGCCTGGCCGGTAACACTTTGCACCTGCCGCACCAGCATGACACTGCTCAGGCCGATCCCCTTGTGTCCGGAACTGTTGAACTCCAGCACGTTCGTGCCCGCCCGGTTCCCCTCGCGGTCCAGCACCGCGGTCTCCACCGTGTAGTGTCCCGGCGGCAGGTTGAACGGATGGGTCCACGTGATGGACTCCGCCTCGGCCGCGGCCAGCTTGTCGTCGGCGATCTCCCAGGTGGAGTCCTGACTGAACTTGTCGACAATCTGCCCGCCGCTGTCCTTCACCAGCGCGAGAAGCGAAGCGTGCAACCGATGCTTCTTCTGCTCCGGCTCGGCGGTGGCGGTCAGATTCGCGGCCGGCATCTCAAAGGCCACGCCGTACTGCGCGGTTGTGCCTTCCGGACGAAACCGCAGAGCGGCCGAACGGAATTCGAAAGCACTCGGCCGTGGTTTCGCATCCAGCGCCATCAGTGCGGCCACTTCGAAGGCCCCGAGCGCGGGCGAAGCGCCGATAGCCGGCATGGCAAAGTACCCGGCGCGGCTTTCCACGGTGACATCCGCGCGCGCCAGTTTGTAGGTGATCTTCCGGAAATGCCCGTCGTAGCGGTCCGACAGCGGGTCGTAGACCACCTCGTAGTGCGTGTCCATGTCTTCCAGCAGATTGCGGAAGGGTTTTCGGAGGTCGTTCGTGTTCCCGATGAGAAAACCGCCGGTGCCTTCCGAAAGCGCGCGGAGACTTGCCTGCGTATCCGACGTGCGCACCGCAGCGTGCAGGTAGTCGTCCTGCCGCATCAGCTCCATTGAGCTGTCCACGCCGCCCGACGCCTTGGGCTGCTGCATCTGGCTAAGCTGGGCCACGCGCCGCGTCGCCGCCGTGCCGGCTTGCGTATTGGCGTTCTGGGTCAGGCCGTTCACGTCCACCGCATAGACGGTGACGTCGGAGCGGTTGGCCCTGGCCAGGATCAAATCGAAGCGCTCCGGGTCGCCGGTGGTCATCAGTCCCGGGCTCATCAGCAACACGGTCTTGCGTCCGGGCAGTTTCCCAAGCTGGTCGATCATCATGAGGATCTGGTCCGTCTGACGCATCCCCTCAATCTGGCCGTATACCCGCCGCTGTTGCACCAGTTCGCCGCGCTGCAGGCTCGCGCCGATATCCATGGACTGGCTGGCGTCGTTGATGGCGTACAGATTGAGATCGCCCCCGGTCAAATCCTCCGATACGCTGACCGACCCCCCGGGACCCGCTGTTCCGCTCATGGTGATGGTCACCACGTTGGGCGTGGCGCTCAAAATGGCCTGAGCGACGCTGACAAAGCTCAGGTTGGTGCCGCTGGACGCGCCCCGCGCCGCCCGCAGCAACTCATCCCGGCTGGCCGTGAAGTTTTGCAGCACCTTCAGGTTCGAATCCAGATTGAAGATGGCTACCCAGGTGCCCGGCGGCAGGTCCTCCTTCAGAAACTCCTGCACCGCTTCCACGGCGTACTTCTTCGTGCTCAGGTCCAGATTCTGGAAAACAATACAGATCAGGTGCAGTGTGTGCAAGGGCCCCGACGCCGAGACGGACTTGTGAACCGGCGTGGGTGCCGCCTTTGCGCCGGCTGCCGGAGCCTCCTGAGCGGGCATGGCGGCGGGGCCGGGGACCAGCCGGAAACCGCGAATCGGCTGGCGGACGCCGTCTTCGTAGATCTCCACGTCGCCCGGCTTGAGGTTCTTCACCAGTTTGCCGTGTTTGTCGCGCACAACGAGGTCCAGAAGCACCTCGTTCACGGTGGTCTTGATGGTCAGGCCGGAATCGGGTGGGCGCGCGTCCTGTGCGGCGGCCACACCTGCGACCAGACCGCACAGGCTCCCAACAACGAGGAGAGGAGACTGCCGCATCCCGCCATTCTAGCGCGTTCCTGCAACTCGCCGTTATTGCGCGGCCACCGTGTACCGGACGCTCTGAGTGGCCATGGCATAGCCCTGCAGCGCCGTGATTTTCAGCTCGCAATGCCCCGGCTGCACCATCGCTCCCTGCGTCATCGGCACCGCGCCGCTCGAATCGGGGGCCGGCAGAGGGGTGGTCTGCTGCGCCACCAGTTTGCCGTCCACATAAAACTCCACCCCCAGCATCGGGCTGTCCCTGCTGGCCTTGTCCGGGTACACCACGAAATACACAAACGGCTGGGAGTCTTTCGTGAACGCCGGATTCAGCGCCGGCACCACCCGGCCGGTGGCGGATTCGAACGGGTTCGCCGCGTCCGGCTCGGCGCTCAGGGCGGCCATGCGCCGCACCAGCACCACGCTGCTCAGGCCCAGCCCCTTGCGCTCGGAACTATCCAACGGGAGCACGTTCGTGCTCACCCGGTTTCGCTCCCGATCCAGCACGGCCGTTTCCACCGTGTAATGCCCGGCCGCGAGGTCGAACGGATGCGTCCACGTGATCGGCAGCGTCTGCACCTGCGCCAGTTTGTCGTCCGGGATTTCGAAGTTCGAGTCCTGGCTGAACTTGTCCACAATCTCCCCGGTGGAATCCTTCACCAGCGCCACCACGGATACGTGCAGCCGATGCGCCTTCTGCTCCGCCTCGGCAGTGGCCGCCAGATTCGCCGCCGGTAATTCAAAGGCGACCCCAATCTGGTTGGTGCCGCTTTCCGGCCGGAACTGGTAAGCTGCGGCTTTGAAATCGAACGTATGCGGCAGCGGTTTGGCGTTGAGCGCGGTAAGGCCGGCGATCTCGAACGGCATCAGCGGCGCGCCACCAACGTCGGGCACGGCGAAATAGCCTTTGCGGCTTTCCACAGTCAGGTCGGCGCGGGCCAGCTTTACTTCGATTTTGCGCAGATGGCCATCGTAGCGGTTCGAAACCGGACGATACAAGGCTTCATAGTGCGTGCCCACATCCGCGAACAGACTCTCAAACGGCTTGCGGAGGTCGTTGCCGCCGCCGATCAGGAACCCTCCGGTGCCCTCCGAAAGCGCGCGCAGCGGCGCCTGTGTATCGCTGGTGCGCACGGCGCTATGCACGTAATCGTCCTGCCGCATCAGCTCCGCCTGCTGTCCAACGATGCCCGTGGTGTTGGTGTTCATCGTTGCCCCGCCGTAGTCGTTGGAGACCTTGCTCTGCTGCTGGCTGACCGAGGCGGCATACTGCACCGCCTGATTGGCCGCCTGCACATTGGAATTCTCGGTGAGGCCATTCGTATCCAGTGCGTAGACGCTGATGTCCGCCTGGCGCGCCTTCTCCAGAAGGGCACTAAACTGTTCCGGGTTGCCGTTGCTGGGAAGCCCGGCGCTGAGCATGAGAACGGTCTTGTGTCCTGGCAACTGGCCGAGCTGACCGATCATCAGCTTAATCTGGTCATTCGATTGCGATCCCTGGATGGCGCCGAAGTCCCGCTGCTGGTCCACCAGATCCCCGCGCTGGGCCGCCTGGGCAAGACCGGTGGTCTGGGTCACGTCCAGAATCGCCGCGTTGTTGAGCGTGCCGGTTTGCAGCGTCTCGATCATGCCGCCCGAGCCCGACGTAGCGCCCATGACCGCGACCCCCTGGATCACATCCAGATTGGGGGTGCCGTTCAGCACCGCATCGGCCATCCGGGCCATCTGGAAGGTCGCGCCGCTGAACCCCTTCGCTGCCGCCCGCAGCAGATCGTTCCGGTTGGTGCTGAACGGATAGAGGACGCTCAGCCGGGAGCCCAGTGCGAAGACGCCCACCCAGGTGTCCGGTTGCCAATGAGTCAAGAGGAATTCCTGGACGGCCGCCATGCTGAACTTCTTCATGCTCACGTCCAAACTGTCCTGATTGTGCAATATGATGCACACCAGGTTGACCTTCCGAAGCGGCAGAGGCGCCGGCGCAGTTGCGGCGGGCGCAACCGGCTTCGCGCCGGCCTCTTCCACGGAGGTACCCTCCGCCAGACGGAAGCTGCTGATCTTCTGCAGCACGCCGTCCTCGTAAATCTGCACGTCGCCGGGCTTGAGAGTCTTCACCAGCTTGCCATGCTTGTCGCGGACGACAATGTCCAGGGCCACTTCGTTCACGGTGGCGCGGATGGTGGGTACGGGCGCCGCCGCCGGTGCGTTCTGGGCCACGGCGAACGGCGGAATGAGACACGAAAAAGCCATCGCGGCCAGGACGAAACTGCGCATAGCTACCTTTCTTCGCGGACCCGGTCGCCACAGCATGGCACGGACCGGGCCGGTGTATCAACTATTGTGCGGCAACCGTGTACTTGACGCTATGGGTGGCCGAAGCGTTCCCCTGCAGCGCCGTGATCTTCAGTTCGCACTCGCCCGGCTTCACCGCCGCTCCCACCACCATGGGAACCGCCCCGCTGGCATCGGCGGCCGGTAAATCGGCGGTCTGCTCGGCCAGAAGCTTGCCGTCCACCAGGAACTGCACGCCGATCTTGGGTTTGTCTGCGCTGGCCTTGTCCGGATACACCACGAAATACACGTACGGCTGCACGCCTTTGCCGAGAGCCGGCAGCAGCGACGGGACCACCCGAGTGGTGGCGAACTCGAACGGGTCCGCGGCGTCCGCCCGACCCTTCACCGGCGTTACCTGCTGCACCAGCATCACGCTGCTCAGGCCCAGTCCCTTATGCTCGGGATTCTCCAGCGGCAGCACGCTCGTGCTCGCCCGGTTCCCCTCGCGGTCCAGCAGGGCGGTCTCCACCGTGTAATGCCCGGTAGGAAGGTCGAACGGATGGGTCCAGGTGATGGGCAGAGTCTCCACCTGCGTCATCTTGTCGTCCGGGATCTCGTACGGCGAGTCCTGGCTGAACTTGTCGACGATCTCTCCGCTGGCGTCCTTTACCAGCGCCAGCAGGGAAACGTGCAGCCGGTGGCTTTTCAGCTCCGGCTGCGCTGTGGCGGTCAGGTTCGCCGCGGGTAACTCAAAGGCGACGCCAATCTGGTTCGTCGCGCCTTCGGAACGGAATTGATAGGCCGCCGCCCGGAATTCGAAGGCATGCGGCAGTGGCTGGTTGTTGAGCGCCGCGAGGCCCGCCACCTCGAAAGGCAGCAGCTCCGACGAACCGTGGATATCGGGCATGGCGAAATAGCCGTTGCGGCTCACCACGGTGTAATCGGCGCGGGCCAGCTTCACTTCGATTTTCCGCAGATGCCCGTCATACTTCTCCGAGGTGGGCCGGTAAACCGCCTCGTAGTGCATGCCCATGTCCTCGAACAGATGCTGAAACGGTTTGCGGAGGTCGTTGCCGCCGCCGATCAGGAACCCTCCGGTGCCTTCCGAAAGCGCGCGCAACGGCGCTTGCGGATCGCTGCCGCGGACCGCGCTATGCAGGTAATCGTCCTGCCGCATCAGCTCCGCCCCCTGGCCGACGGCGCCCGTGGTGTTCGTGCTGGTGTTCGAGAGAATCTTGCCCTGCTGCTGGCTGACGGAGCCGGCATACTGAATAGCCTGGTTGCCGGCCTGCAGATTGGAATTCGCGCTGAGGCCGTTCGTATCCAGCGCGTAAACGCTGATGTCCGCCTGGCGCGCCTTGTTGAGAACGGCGTCGAACTGCTCCGGATCCCCGTTGCTGGGAAGCCCGCGGCTGAGCAGGAGAACGGTTTTGTGTCCGGGCAACTGCGCGAACTCCGCGAGCATCACCTTCATCTGGTCGATCGATTGCCCCCCCTGGATCTGCCCGAACTCTCGCTGCTGGTCCACCAGATCGCCGCGCTGGGCATCGGCGGCCTGACCGGTGTTGTCCTGCACATCCAGGATCGCCCCGTTGTTGAGCGAGCCGGTGGTCATGTTCTCGGTTGCTCCCCCGGTGTGCGCGGCCAGGTTGACGGTCCCCTGCACCACATCGACATTGGGGGTGCCGTTCAGAATCGCATCGGCCACCCTGGCCATCTGAAAAGTCCCTGTCCGGAATCCGCCCGCCGCCGCCTTCAGCACTTCGTTGCGGTTCGTGGTGAATGGATAGAGCACGTTCAGGCGCGCTCCCAGAGCGAAGACGCCTACCCAGGTGTCGGGTTGCCAACTGCTCTTGAGGAACTCCTGGACGGCATCCATCGTGAACTTCTTCATGCTGATGTCCAGATTGTCCTGGTTATGCAGGACGATGCACACCAGGTTAACCTTCCGCAGCGGTCTGGACGGCGGCGCCGCGCCAACCGCGGGCTTCGTGGCGCTGGCCGGTTCCTCCATCGGGTGACCCTCGGCCATGCGGAAGCCGCGGATCTCCTGGAGAACGCCGTCCTCGTAGATCTGCACGTCGCCGGGTTTGAGGTTCTTTACCAGCTTTCCTTTCTTGTCCCGCACCACCAGATCGAGATCCACCTCGTTCACCGTGGCACGGATGGTGGGGCCGGGTTCGGCCGAAGCCGCGGTCTGCGCCGCGGCAAAACTGGCGGGTAGCGGAAAAATCAGGCAAACAAGG
Organism: uncultured Solibacteraceae bacterium; assembly: GCA_964453955.1. Lineage (GTDB taxonomy): Bacteria > Acidobacteriota > Terriglobia > Bryobacterales > Bryobacteraceae > CAWACP01. The sequence goes on from CAYVPZ010000029.1 coordinate 8,271, forward strand.
ACGAGAATGAGTTTCTGCATAATTGCGGTCGTTTCGCTTTCTCGGAGATAGCGCGGGCGGAAGGGCGGTATCCGAGACCTGCCCTTCACCCGAATTCATTATTGGTCGGCTACGGTGTATTTGACGCTCTGCGTCGTCGACGCGTTCCCCTGCATGGCCGTGATTTTCAGCTCGCACTCGCCCGTTTTCACCGCCGCGCCCACCACCATGGGAACGGCTCCGGTGCCGTCGGCGGCCGGCAGATCGGCGCTCTGCTTGGCCAGCGACTCGCCGTCCACCAGAAACTCCACCTGGATCTGCGCCTTCTCCTTGTTCGACTTGTCCGGATAGACCACGAAATACAGGTACGGCTGGTCGGTCGGCTTCAGCGCGCTGCCAATCATCGGAACCATGCGCTTGTCCTGGAATTCGAACGGGTTGGAGGCATCCGGCCTGCCGGTAAGCGCTTCCGCCCGGCTCACCAGCACCAGACTGCTGAGGCCCGGTCCCTTCCGCTCCGCGTCGTTGTCGATCTCCAGAGTGCCGGTGCTGGCGCGGCGCCCCTCGAAGTCCACCACCGCCGTTTCCACCGTATAGTGCCCAGGACCAACCTGGAACGGCAGCGTGGCGTTCAGCGTCTCCGCCTGGGCGGCCTCCAGCTTGTCATCGGCGATGGTGAGGGGATAGTCGCGGCTGACCTTGTCCACCACCTCGCCTTTCGAATCCTTCACCAGCGCCAGCACGGAAACGTGCAACCGGTGCTGCTTCTGCTCCGGGTGGGCGGTGGCGGTCATGATCGAGCCCGGCACGGCCACGGCAACCGCATACTGCGACGTGGCCCCCTGCGGGCGGAACTGATACGCCGCCTCGGAGAAGTCGAAGGTGTGAGGCAACGGATTCGTGCCCAGCGCCAGCAGCGCCGGGGCGTCGAAGGCCTTGAGCATCTGTGGATCGGGGAGCGCGAAATAGGCCTTGCGGCTCTCCACGGTCAGACCCGCGCGAGTTTTCACCTCGATCGTGCGCAGGCGTCCATCCCACACGTCCGCGGCGGGCTTATAGACCACTTCGTAGTGCGCTCCGAGGTCGTCGACAATGTGCTGGAACGGCTTTCGAAGGTCGTTGCCGGACGAGAAGGCGCCGCCGGTGCCCTCCGCCAGCGTGCGCAGCGGGGCCTGTAAATTCGAGCCGCGCACGGCGTCGTGCAGCACGTCGCTCTGCCGCGCCACCGCCGCCGAGTCGTTCATCGAATTATTCATGGTGACGTTCCCCGCGCCGGCCGCGGCAGCCTGACCGCTTAGGCCGCTCGCGCTCGCCGCGCCATTCACGCCATTGTCCGGATTCTGCCCGTTGCCGAGGCGCTGGCTCGCCGCCGCGGCGGTTTGCAGCATGTTGTTGCCGGACGCCAGCGAGGAGTTCATGTCCATGCCATTCACGTCGATGGCGTAAAAGGTGAGGTTGGCGTTGTTGGCCGCGGTCAGCAGCGACTTGAATTTATCGGGGTCCACCCCGGTGGTGATCATGCCCGGACTCAGCAACAGGACGGTTTTGTGGCCCGGCAGGCTGCCCAGTTGCCGGATCATGTTTTGCACCTGATCGTAGGTCCTCTGACCGGCAATACCGCCGAATTTCTGGCGGTCCTCCGCCTGCTCGGCGCGCACCGTGTTGGCGCCCAGGCTATCGGTGACTCCCACGTCATTGAAGACGCCGTTGTTGATTTCGCCCCCGGTGACCAGCAGAGCGCTGTTCACAATTTGCATCTCCGCCGGGTTGGCGCTGTTGAGCATCGCGGCGCTGGTGGAAAAGTCCGCGTTCATTCCGACAAAGGCTTTTCGCGCAGCCAGCATCACCGCGTTGCGGTCGGTGGTGAATTGTTGCAGCACGCTGAGACCGGAGCCGAGGCTGAAGACGCCAACCCATGTGCCCGGCGGCAGCGGTTTCGCCGCGAATTCCTGCACCGCCGCCATGGCGAACCGGCGCGTCGGTACATCGAGGTTGTGGAGAACGATGCAGACCAGATTGCTGGTCCGCAGCGGCGCCACCCGGCCGGCCTGCGCCACCGCGGTTCCGCCGGCCGGCGCCGTGATCTCGCGGCCCTCGACGAAGCGAAGAGCGTTTACCTTCTGTTCCACCCCGTTTTCCAGAATCTGCACGTCGCCGGGCGCGAGGTTCCTCACCACCTTGCCTTTGCTGTCGCGCACGATGAGATCCAGAGAGACCTCGCGCACGTTGACATTGACGGTAACTGTCGGTTCCGGTGTGGATTGCGCCGACACGCGAACCAGTGCCGGGAAAAACAGGCCAATAGCCGCCGCAACAAGGAGGAGGGTGCGCATGCATATATCGTACCGCCGCCAACCCCTTCCCGGACACGCGGCGCCAGCCGCGTTCCTGCCGGCGCACCCAATTCGGGGACAGGCGACGACATTCCGCACCGGAAAGCCCTTGAAGCCACTCCACCGTTCGTTGCGGAATCTCGTTGCCTGTCCCCGAATTGGGTGCGCGGTAGAACAGCGGTGATATCGTAGGTCGGTGTGAAGCCTCCCACCGAGCGGCTCGTTTCTCTCGATGCATTCCGCGGCGCCACCATGGCGCTCATGGTTCTGGTGAACACGCCAGGCGACGGCGATCACGTCTACACGCCGCTCGAGCACAGCGAGTGGAACGGGTGGACGCCCACCGACGTGGTGTTCCCTTCCTTCCTCTGGATCGTGGGCGTCGCCATCGCGTTGTCCCTGGCGCGGCGCATGGAGGCGGGCGTGTCGCGCGGCCGTCTGCTCGCGCAGGCACTCCGGCGCGCGGCCATTCTCTATGTGCTGGGCGTGCTGATCTACGTGTGGCCGGGTCTCGACCTCTCCACCCAGCGCGTGCTCGGCGTTCTGCAACGCATCGCCATCTGTTACCTGGTGGCCGTGGCCATTTATTTGACCACCGGCGTGCGCGGCCAGCTTATCTTGATCGGTTCGCTGCTGGCCGGCTACTGGCTCATGATGACGCTCATCCCCGTGCCCGGCTATGGGTCCGGGCGTCTCGACGTGGAGGGAAATCTGGCCCACTATGTGGATCGCGTGGTTCTGGGCGCCCACAACTACCGCTGGACGGTCACGTGGGATCCCGAGGGAATCGTCAGCACGCTGCCGGCGGTGGCCACCACCCTGCTCGGCATCATGGCCGGACACCTGCTGCGTCTGAAGCGCACGCTGGCTGAGCGAACCACGTGGCTGTTTCTGGTGGGGAGCCTGCTGCTGGCGGCCGGTCTGATCTGCGACATCTGGCTCCCCATCAACAAGAAGCTGTGGACCAGTTCGTTCGCGCTGTTCATGGCCGGGCTGGACTTCCAGATCTTCGCCATTTTCCTCTGGCTGGCGGATGGCGTGGGCTACAAGCGGGTGGTGAAGCCGCTGGTGATTCTGGGGATGAACGCGATCACGGTGTATCTGGCGTCCGAGTTCCTGGACGAGGCGCTGAGCGCGGTGCACTGGATGTCGGGCGGCCACGCCGTCACGCTGCGCGATTGGATCTACACCACCCTGTTCGCGCCGCTGGCCTCGCCGGTGAATGCGTCGCTATTATTCGCCATTGCGTACACGCTGCTGATGTATTTGCTGGCCTGGGGGATGTACCGGCGAGGTTGGTTCTGGCGGGTGTAGATGTTATGAGTAAGCTGACGATTCGGATTTCGGAAAGCAAGCACGCCAGGCTGCGGAACCTGGCGAAGGCGAAAGGCGTGAGCGTCAACCGGCTGATTGACGAGCTGGTCACTGCGGCTCTGGCCGGATACGACGGCGAGGTCCGCTTCAAGGCCATGGCCGCGCGGGGCTCCCGGCAAACAGGTCTGGCCCTGCTGGACAAACTCGATCGCAGCTTCGCGGCACGTTGACCGCGTGGCGATAAGATGGACTTACCATGCAGACTGGGGGTTTTAGCGAAGGACCAGTTGCTCTGCCCAATCCTGTCCGTATTGTCGTTGATCCAGTTACCAGCCTTCCCGTTCTGAGCACTGGACCGGACGCGCCGCTGTTGACAAGCGAGCAGGTCGAAGAAATCCTGTCCGGCTTCCCGTGAGGTGTCTCGTCAATACGATGGCTGAGATTCTCGGACGATTCGATGCACTGCCGACGCGTGAGCGCCTGGGAGTACCCTCGTTATTCTCATCCTCCTGGTTTTCATTGGTGTCGGTATCGACGCAATCATCCACCCACGACGGCACATGAACAGCTACTTGCGTTTCGGGGGAGAGATGCTCCGTGCATGGAATGAAACTGGCGTTCAGTCGGCTGGCCTTGGACTCAGTTGCGTCTCGGGTTGGATGTTGTACGACCTCGTCCGGTCAGTGTGGGTTCGGTGTTTTGGATAGCGGGCCTGTCTTATGAGGATTCGCGGCCCGCGCCTCGTGAGCACGGGCCGCGAAAGAGAACGGAGGGAACTGCCTTACAGGCCCTTCTTCGCGAGGAACTCCACCAGATCCACCACGCGCATCGAATAGCCCCATTCGTTGTCGTACCAGGCGAGAACCTTTAGCAGGTTGCCGTCCAGCACCCTGGTCATCAGTGAGTCCACGATGGAGCTGTTCGGGTTGTGCAGCATGTCGGTGGACACCACGGGATCATCGGTGTAGGCGAGGATGCCTTTCAGGGGGCCTTCCGCGGCGGCCTTCAGCGCGGCGTTGACTTCCTCGCTGGTGGCGTTCTTCTTCAATATGCACACGAAATCGACCGCGGAAACATCGGGCGTGGGCACGCGCATGGAGTAGCCGTCCAGCTTGCCCTTGAGTTCCGGCATCACCAGGCCGATGGCCTTGGCGGCGCCGGTGCTGGTGGGGATCATGTTCAGGGCGGCGGCGCGGGCGCGGCGCAGATCCTTGTGCGGGAAGTCGAGCACGTTCTGATCGTTGGTGTAGCTGTGGATCGTCGTCATCGTGCCCTTCTCGATGCCGAACGCCTCCTGCAGCACCTTGACCACCGGCGCCAGACAGTTGGTGGTGCACGATGCATTGGAAATGATGTTGTGCTTTGCCGGGTCGTAGGCCTTTTCGTTGACACCCAGCACGATAGTGATGTCTTCCTTCGTCGCGGGCGCGGAGATGATGACCTTCTTTACCGTCCCTTTCAGATGCTTGGCGGCCAATGTAGCGTCGGTGAACTTGCCGGTGGATTCTATGACGACCTGGACGCCGAGAGAGCTCCAATCGATCTCGGCGGGATCCTTGATCGCGAAAATCTTGATGCGTTTTCCGTCGACGATAATCGCATCGCCGTCCGCCTTCACGCTTTCGTGGAGGGGGCCGAGAATGGAGTCGTATTTGAGCAGGTGAGCGAGAGTTTTCGTATCGGTAAGGTCGTTGGCGGCAACGAACTCGATGTTCGGGTTATGAAGACCAGCGCGCACGACATTCCGGCCGATACGGCCGAAGCCGTTGATACCAACTTTGATTGCCATATGCCTTTATTCTATCAGCGAGCCGGTTGGTTAGGAGCCGTGGTGCCGCCCAGGTCGGCGTACTCTTCCTTCACCCGGATCACCTTCGAATTAGCGAAGGTCACGAAGGTAATCTTGCCGGGCGCTTCGCCGTACACCCAGTCCTCGGTCTCGAGGCCGTCGCTGTCGGTCTCGCGCGATTTCAGCCGGGGCCGGCCCATGGCCAGCAGCACCGCGTCGCGATTCATGCCCACGATCACGCGGTTATCCCGTACCGCCTTCTGCTGTTCGGGCGGCAGCGTGTCGATGAGGTTCTGGGTGACCGAGGTCTTCTCGAAATCGAGCACGGGCGCGAGCATCTTCTTGATGTCGGCGGTTTGCATGGGCGGAAGCGGCTGGTGAAACAGAAGTGCGATGTAGGTGCCGCCGGGCGCGTTGGCGTCCGACTTCGCCAGAGGCTGGGTGGCGCCTCCCATGCCGATCTCCACGTGATTGCGCCATTTCGCTTTGGTGCCGCCGTTGATTTCAAGCACGATCTTCTCGGTGTCGAAGGTGACTTTGGTGATCTGGACCAGATCGCCGACTCGCGCCGCCGGGCCGGGTTGTCCTTTGGCCAGTTCGGCCCACTTCGCCTTGTCCCACTGCCCCGTGCTCTCCAGCGGCAGTTCGTGCGACGAGCGCGGCAGCGTTACCTTTGCCTTGGCGTATTCGGCCATGAGACCGCGCAGAATCTCCACTCGGTCTTCGTCGGTGATCTTAGGTTCCGATGCGCGGGCGGCGAGAGTCCCCAGGAGGCCGAGAACCACGAACGCGGCCCCAGCCAGGCGGTTCGCTTTCATAGGAAGGGCTCCGCGGTTCGAGCGCGAATGAGGAAGGGGCGCTGCGTCGTAATGGGCGCCTTCCATAAATAGCCTGCAAGGATGACCACCACAATCGTTGTGAGCACGCCGCCTTCGGGCCCGTACTCGCCTCCGCTCCATAGCCAGCCTGCATTCCATTTTAGCGTGTACGGTACGCCAATTCCTTCCTCGAATATCCCGCTGAGGTTGGCGCCGAGCAGAGGCAGCGCCAGGTTCCAGCCATAGTGCAGGCCGATGGGCAGCCACAGGTCGCCGCTGCGGAGAAAGGAGAAGCCCAGCAATACGCCCCACAGGAACGTGTTGACGAATCCGAGAGGGTTGATGCCGGGGTTCAGCCCGTGCATGAGGCTGAACAGCAGACTCACCGGGAGAATGGTGGCGAAGATGCCGGTTTCGGTGAGCAGCACCTGGAAGGCGTACCCGCGGAACATGATCTCTTCCCCGATGGCGCCAAACAGCAGCACGACAGCGACGAAGACGACCGCTCGCCAGTTGCCGCCCGATGGCGTGCGAGCGAACGATGCCAGGCGCAACAGCACCGCCGGAAGCGTTACCAGCATTCCGCCGCCGATGCCCCCGAGCAGGCCGAGCGCCAGGTTCCGCTCGGAGGCGCGATTCCAGCCGAGGCCGATGTCTTCTATGCGAGCACGCTCGTAAATGCGCAGGGCGACAGTGGTTCCGATGGCCGCGGCGGCGAAGTTCGCCAGGGCGGCGTTGACCAGGCCCTTGTCGCCGGTGGTGATGCGGATGATGCTGGAGGCGGCGATCAGGGCGATCAGCGTGATGAGCACGAAAACGCCGATGCGCAGCAGGAAGCCGAAGCGCGCGCGGGGCGGCGCCTCATGCGGCGGCTTCGATTCCGCAATCATACACTCAAGTATAGGCAGCCGGTGGCTATCCCATCACCACCACCACCTGGTTGACGGAGCCGGCGGGCTGCGGCGGAATTGCGCCCGCCACAGGCTGGCCGTTCAACGTCACCGATTGGACGCCTTTCTGGACGCCGTTGGGGTTGCTCACCGTGATGTGGAACGTGGCGCCGCGCCATTGGCGGGTGACCTTGAATTCCTTCCAGGCGGCCGGGATGCACGGGTCGACAACGAGGCCTGCAAACGTCAGCCGCACGCCGAGAATCCAGCGC
>CAYVPZ010000030.1:0-15225 GCA_964453955.1 uncultured Solibacteraceae bacterium
AGTGCGTCTCCATTTTGCAATTGCCAACTATGAGCAAAATCCGGATTAATGAGCTGGCGAGAGAGCTCGAGGTAAAGCCTCAGCGTATTCTCGACCTGCTCCCCGAGCTGGGCGTGGCCGAGAAGAAAACCCACTCCAGCTCACTGGACGAGGACGCGGCCGAGCTGGTTCGCCGGCACTTCGGCGTGGTCGGCGACCGCGCGGACACCTTCGACCACGAGCGGGATCATGAGCCCGCCGCCGCAGCCGCCGTGGAGGAGCCGATTGAGCATCCTTCCGCGCCGGCGCCGGTCGAGAAAGCGGCCGCCCATCGCCCCGTGGAAACGCCCGAGGTGGTGGAGCCAACCCCTCCCACAGGCGAGCAGACTGAGACGGCCCCGGAAAGCGAGGCGGCGCGGCCACGGCCGATGCCCCTGCGCCCCCCGCTGCTGGGCGGCCACCAGCGTCCCGTTCAACCTCCGATAGGAACCATGTCGGCTCCGGCGATGCCGGTACAGCCGCCTGCACGCGTGACTACAGCACCGCCACTCCCAGCGGTCCGGCCGGCAGCCCCCGCGCGGCCAGCCCCGCCGCAACCTCGTCCTTCCGCGGCCGCGCCCGCACCACCATCACCCGCGCCGGCAGCGGCTTTGCCGGTCACCCCGCGTCCGGGTCAGGTTCTCACCGGCGGTCCCCGGACACCGATTCCTTCCGGACCGCGGCAGCCGATGCCGGGCCAGGTTCTGGGTTCGGCGGGCACGGTTCCTGGAACGCCCCGGCCCCCGGTGGTCCCGCAGCGTACCATGGCGCAGCAGCCACGCGCGGCGGCGCCGGCGCCACCGTCGGCACAGATGGTTCCGTCGCAGGCGCGGCCGCTGGCCGGTCAGCCGGCCGCTCGTCCCGTGGTTCCGCCCAGCCCGGACGTGCTGGCGCGTTTGCAGCAGCAGCAACAGCCCCGGGTGAGCCCAGGCCAGCCCTTGCCGGTGGCGCGTCCGGGCATGCCCACGCGGCCGTCGTCAGGTCCGGGTCAGCCCATTTATCGCGGTCCCATTCGCCCCGGCCAGCCCATTGTTCGTCCCGGGATGAGTCCGGCGGGTCCGGCGGCGCGGGGAGCGCGGCCGCGGCCCATGCACCCCACGTCCACGGTTCGCGTGGAACCCTCCGCTCCTCCGCCCACCGATCAGGCGAGGCGGCAGCACCAGGCGCGCGGGCGCGTGGTGGAGCGCCGCGAAGAGGAAGAGAAGTCGCTGCGCCTGCCCACCCGGCGCGAGCAGCACACCGCGCTCCCGGCCATCAACCGCGAGATCACGGTCAGCGAGGGAATCACCGTCAAGGAGGTTTCCGAGAAGCTGGGCGTGAAGGCCAATCTGGTGATCAAGCGGCTTTTTGACAAGAAGATCTACGCCACCATCAATCAGACGCTGGATGTGAAGACGGCGGAAGAGATCGCCCGCGAGTTCGGCGCTTCCACCAACAAGATCAGCTACGAGCAGGAGAGCACTTTCGAGATCGAGTCGGCCGAGGTGGAGACGGACCGCGTCAAGCGCGCTCCGGTGGTGACCATCATGGGGCACGTGGACCACGGGAAGACTTCGCTGCTCGACGCCATTCGCCTGTCCCACGTGGCCGACCGCGAAGCCGGCGGAATTACCCAGCATATCGGCGCTTACCACGTGGAGAAGAACGGCCGCACCATCGTCTTCATCGACACGCCCGGTCACGAAGCCTTCACCCAGATGCGCGCGCGCGGCGCCAAAGTCACCGACATCGTCATTCTGGTGGTGGCCGCCGACGACGGCGTGATGCCGCAGACGCTGGAAGCCATGAACCACGCCAAGGCCGCGGGCGTGCCCATCATCGTGGCCATTAACAAGATCGACAAGCCCGGCGAGCAGCGCGAACGCATCAAGCAGCAGCTCTCCGACCGCGGGCTGGTGCCGGAAGACTGGGGCGGCGACACGGTGATGGTGCCGGTGTCGGCGCGCACGAAAGAGAACCTGGATCTGCTGCTGGAGATGATTCTGCTGGTGGCCGACATGCAGGATCTGCGGGCCAATCCGGACCGCCCGGCGGTGGGCGTGGTTCTGGAAGCCAAGCTCGACCGCGGCCGCGGCCCGGTGCCCACGGTTCTGGTGCGCAACGGCACGCTCCGGGTGGGCGATTATTTCATCTGCGGCTCGGTGTTCGGCAAGGTCCGGGCCATGTACGACGACCGCGGCGATCCGGTGCGCGTGGCCGAGTCGTCCATGCCCGTGGAGGTGCTCGGTCTGGAGTCGCTGCCCGAAATCGGCGACACGTTCCAGGTGGTCACCGACACCGCCAAGGCCAAGCAGATTGTCATCTACCGCGAAGCGAAAACGCGCGAGCAGGCCATGGCGCGCGGCACCCGCGTGACGCTCGAGACCCTGCACAAACACCTGCAGGAAGGCGAGATCAAGGATCTCAACGTCATCCTGAAGACCGACGTGGGCGGCTCGGCGGAAGTGCTGACCGACATGATGCAGAAGCTGTCCAACGAGAAGGTGCGTGTGCGCGTGATCCACTCCGGCGTGGGCGCCATCAACGAAACGGACGTGCTGCTGGCCTCGGCTTCGGAGGCCATCATCATCGGCTTCAACGTCCGGCCGGAGCGCAACGCCGCCGCCCTCGCCGAGCAGGAAAAGGTGGACATCCGCCTCCACACCATCATTTACGAGCTGGCCGACGAGATGAAGCGGGCCATGACCGGCATGCTGGAGCCGGTGTTCAAGGAAGCCTGGCAGGGCCGCGCCGAGGTGCGCGAGGTGTTCCGCATCAGCAAGGTGGGCAATGTGGCCGGCTGCATGGTGCAGGAAGGCCTGATCCGGCGGGACAGCCAGGTGCGCGTCCTGCGCGACAACGTGGTCATCTTCACCGGAAAGATCGAATCGCTCAAGCGGTTCAAGAACGACGCCAGCGAGGTTAAGAGCGGCTTCGAGTGTGGCATCCAGATTCACAACTTCAACGATGTGAAGCCGGGCGATATCATTGAAGCGTTCACCACGGAGCGCGTCGCGCCGGAATCAGTGGCGTAGCGAAACTGTACTGAAGCGGGGGCACCCCGAAATGGCTACGGTCGGCGTCCTTACCCTGGAACTCCGCCTCCCTGAATCCCACTCGCTCAAGGATAAGAGGCACACGGTGAAGAGCCTGAAGGACCGCCTGCGCAGCCGGTTCAACGTGGCCGTCGCGGAGATCGACTTTCAGGACATCTGGCAGCGTTCGCTGATTTCCGCGGTCACCGTTTCCGGCAGCCGCCCTTACGCCGAGCAGACCCTGCAGCAGGTGGAGCGGGAGGCGGCGGCGCTGCTGGGGCCGGTTCTGGTGGAAGTCACGGTAGAGTGGATTGAGTAGCTTATGGAAGGACACCGGGCGGAGCGGGTAACCGAGGCCATCCGCGAGGAGCTGGCGGAGCTGATCTCGTACGAAATGTCCGATCCGCGCGTAAGCTCGGCCACCGTCACCGAAGTCAATGTATCGCCCGACCTGCGCCGGGCCCGCGTCAGCCTGGCATTTCCGCGCCGCGAGGAAGCGGACCCGGCCCTGAAGGCCCTCGAAAAGGCCAAGGGCTTCCTGCGCCGGGAGTTGTCCCGCCGTCTGGACCTCTACCGCGTCCCCGATCTGCACTTTGAAGCGGACATCGGCACTCAGATTGGCGATCGCATGGATTTTCTGTTCCGGCGCATAAGAAAGGGCCGTCCGCGCGACGGCGACAAGAGCGCCGGTTAGAATGGAAACAGGAGTTGAGATGGCCGCCCAGCCGTGCCCGCGACTTGTCAGTTACGAAGAGTTTGTTCGCCTGGCAGAGATGTCCGCCGTCGATCTCGAACTTCATTTTGGGCAGGTGGTTGAAATGGGACGGCCGACATTCCGGCATGTCGCGGTTCAGAAGCGCATTCAGAGTCTCCTGGAGGCAGTGCTCGGTCCGGCGTGGGGAGTTCTCATGGAGATGCCGTATCGAGCGCTTCCCCAATACGAGTCGCGGAGTGCGGATGTGGGGGTGGTTTCGGCCCAGCGCTATCAGCTTGGCATGAAGCAGAATTACCTGCTTGGTTCGCCCGAGATCGTGGTCGAGGTCTTTTCCCCGAAATCGAATACGGCGGCAGAGATGGCCGAGAAAGCCTCTCTGTGCCTGACCACCGGGACCCTGCGGTTCTGGGTGGTGGATGACCGTACTTCCACCATTACCGTCACCACGCCAACGGGTACGACGGTCTTCGGAGCCGGCGACGTGGTCCCACTGGGGATCGCCGACGCCTCCATCCCGCTCAGCGACATCTTTGCCTGAACCGCCCGCTTTCCCGCCAAAAAAAGTCGTTTCAATGAAACACCTTGTGCTACCTTTGTTGTTTGCCGGCTTGCTGCCGCCGGCGGGCGCGGCCAACCTCACTCGGGCCGAAGGCACCGCGGACGCCATGGGTACGGCGTTCTCGGTGGTGGCCTGGGGCGAGGATCAGGGACGTCTGGAGTCGGCCGTGGCCGCTGCGCTGGACGAGGCCAGACGGCTCGACGCGATGCTCTCGAATTACCGGGAAACCAGCGAATGGAGCCAGGTGAACCGCCTGGCGGCAAAGGAGCCGGTGCGAGTTTCGGACGAACTGTTCCAACTCTTCGACGCGTGCTCCGAGTACAGCCGGGCCAGCGAGGGAACGTTCGATATCACCGTCGGTCCGCTCATGAAGGTGTGGGGGTTCTACCGCGGAACCGGGCATTTTCCCCAGGCGGCCCAGATTCGCGGCGCGCTCGGCCATGTGGGCTACCGGAGGGTGGTGCTGGACTCGACAGCGCGGACGGTGCGGTTCACGGAGGACGGGGTGGAACTCGATCCGGGCGGGATCGGCAAAGGGTACGCAGTCGACAGGATGATCGCCGTTCTGAGGGAAAGCGGCTTACAATCGGCGTTGGTTTCGGCGGGCTCCAGCAGCATTTATGCTCTGGGCTCGCCGCCGGACGAAACCGGCTGGAAGGTGGCCATCACGGACCCGCGGGACCCCCTGAAATCCGCCGCGACGGTCGCGTTGAAGGATGAATCGCTTTCCACATCGGGGAATTACGTGAAGTTTTTCCGGGCCGAAGGGAAAACCTGGAGTCACATTATGGACCCGCGCACCGGTTACCCGGCGATGGGCACGCTGTCGGTTTCGGTGATCGCGCCCCGCACCATCGACTCCGAGGCATGGGCGAAACCCTATTACATTCAGGGCCGCCCGTGGACGGCCCGGCATATGCGGAAGGACTTTCGCGTGTTTTTCTGCGAAGACAAGGCGGAATCGCCATGCGCATGGCTTCAATGAGCAGCCGTTTTCTCGACGCCTGCCGGCGCCGGCCCACCGACGTGCGGCCGGTCTGGTTCATGCGGCAGGCTGGCCGGTATTTGAAACCGTACCGGGAAATCCGCGCCCGGCACTCCATTCTGGATATCTGCAAGCGCCCCGATCTGGCCGCGGCGGTCACGCTGCAGCCGGTGGAGATTCTGGACGTGGACGCGGCCATCATCTTCGCCGACTTGCTGCTGCCGGTGGAGCCCATGGGGCTGAAGCTGCAATTCGTCGCGGGCGAGGGGCCGCGGATCGACAACCCGGTGCGCAATTCCTCGGACATCGACTCGCTCTCGATTTCCAACACCGACGACCTCGGCTACGTGGGCCAGTCCATTCAGATGGTGTCGCGGGAGCTGGCCGGCCGCGTTCCGGTGATCGGCTTCGTGGGCGCGCCGTTCACGCTCGCCAGCTACATGATCGAGGGCGGCGCGTCGCGCACCTTCACCCGCACCAAGCAGCTCATGTATCGCGACGAGACGCTGTGGCGGCGGCTGATGGGCAAGCTGGTGGACGTGCTGGGCCCGTTCGCGCTGATGCAGATCGCCAACGGCGCGCGCGCCATCCAGGTGTTCGATTCGTGGGTGGGCGCGCTCGGCCCCGACGACTACGTGCGCTACGTGGCCCCCTACTCGCGCGCGCTGATCGAGCGCATTCGCTCAGGCGGCGTCCCGGTGATCCACTTCGGCACGGGAGCGGCCGGTTTCTTCCGCGAGCTTCACGCGGCCGGCGGCGACGTCATGGGCGTGGACTGGCGCGTCAACATCGACATCGCCTGGATGGACATCAGCTACCGTTCCGCCGTGCAGGGGAACATGGACCCGGCGGTGCTGTTCGCGCCGCTGCCGGAGCTGCGCATGCGCGTGTTCGAGCTGCTCAAGCGCACGGGCACGCGGCCCGGCCACATTTTCAACCTCGGCCACGGCATCCTGCCGGAAACGCCGGTGGAGAACGTGAAGGCCGTGGTGCAGATTGTCCGCGAGTTCCGGCCGTAGCGCGATCGTCGTTGGCGGCGGGATTTCCGGCCTCTCCGCCGCGTACTACCTGACCCGCGCCGGCCTCCCCGTCACCCTGGTGGAAAAAGAGCCGCGGCTGGGCGGGGTGCTCGAGACCGACTGCGTCGAAGGCTGCACGCTCGAGCTCGGCCCGGACAGCTTTCTTACGGCGAAACCGTGGGCTCTGGATCTGATCCGCGAGCTTGGCCTCGCGGACGGCATCATCGCCTCCAACGATCATCTGCGCAAGAGCTACATCCTGCGGCGCGGCCGCCTTGTTCCGCTGCCGGATGGGCTCATGATGGTGGTGCCTACCAAAGTCCTGCCGCTGCTGGCCAGCCCCCTGCTCGGCTGGGGCACCAAGATGCGCATGGGCCTCGAGTGGTTTCGCCGCCCGCGCGCGATGTCCGCAGACCGCTCCGTGGCCGAGTTCCTGCGCGATCACTATGGCCAGGAATCCGTGGATTACCTCGGTGAGCCGCTGCTTTCGGGCGTCTACGGGGGCGATCCGGAACAGTTGAGCGTGGTCAGCGTGTTGCCGCGCTTCGCCGAAATGGAGGCGCGGTACGGCAGCCTGACGCGTGGCGTACTGACTGCGCGCGGGAAGGGCCCCCGGTCCAGCGCGCCGCTGTTCCAGTCCCTGAAGGGCGGCCTGGCTTCGCTGGCCGGTGCGATTGTGCTCGCGGCGGGCGAGCGGCTGACGGTGACCCACGGCGCGGTGGAAGCGGTGGAGCGCGCGGGCGACGACGGCTGGCGGGTGCGCGTCGAGGGCGAGTGGCGGGAGACGGGTCATGTGGTGCTGGCCTGCCGTGCGTATCAATCGGCCGAGTTGCTGAGGCCCCTCGCGCCCGAGCTGGCCGGGCTGTTGTCGGCCATCCCCTACACGTCTTCGATGACTCTGGCGCTCGGCTACCGTCGCGCGGACGTGCGTCATCCGCTCAACGGGTTCGGCTTCCTGGTGCCCAAAGCCGAGCGCGGGCTGCTGCTGGGCTGCACGTGGGTGGGCACCAAGTTTCCGCACCGGGTGCCCGAGGACAAGGCGGTGCTGCGCTGCTTCATGGCCGGCGACAGTCTGGATCTCGGCGACGCCGAGGTGGTGTCCACCGCGCGCGCGGAGATCCGGCGCATCATGGGCGTGGACGCCGCGCCGATCTTCGCGAGGATCGCCCGCTGGCCGCGTTCCATGGCGCAATACACGGTAGGGCACGCGGCGCGAGTGGAGAGGATGGAAGCGCTGGCGGCCGGGTTGGGCGGGTTGCAGCTTGCCGGCAGCGGGTACCACGGCATCGGCATCCCGGACTGCATACGCGGCGGGAAGCTGGCGGCGGAGGGGATCGCGGCGGCTACGATCTGAATGGCGAGGCTGGGTCAACATCCCGCCAGGCCTTGCGTTGATTCCTTGCCCCATGGAATACGTGGAGAATCTCGATTCGGCTGGAGCGATGACGGTAGTAGATCATGTAGTTCCCCGCTGGGAACTTACGCACGGCGTCTCCGAATTGCTCGGCGGTCATACCCGCCCGTGGGTGCTCTGCCAGCACGATAATCGTCTCCAGGATTCCTTCGATGACTCGCAGGGCGACCTCTTCACCTGCTTCGTTCAGCCAGTAGTCAGAAATCCTCTGCAAGTCGCGCCTGGCGGAACGAGCCAGCCGGTCGCGGGATCTCATCCCGTTTTCGAGCGGCCGGCGGCTTTTCTGGCGGAGGTGGCAACCAGTGACCGGGCAAGGCCTCTCAGCCCATCAGCGTCGAACTCGTCGTAATGACCTTCCTCGATATCCTTTGTCCCTTGCCGGACCCCGCGCCGGATACTCTCGCGTTCGCCTTCTGGAAGGGCTTCTTCAAAGCCAGCCAGCCACGCCCGGCGTGTTCTGGCGGCCTCCGACTCCTGCATGCGCCGGATGGCATCGCGCACCACTTCGCTGATATTGGTGTAATCGCCTTTCCTGACCTTGCCGCGAATGAATCTGGCCATCTGCGGTGACAACGAGATATTCATCTGTTCGATCGCCATCCTTGACTCCTGCTGCCATTATCGCTCGGGACAGTCAACAACAATCAGGAATTGACTGGGCGGGCGGCGCTCAAAGAAGGCGGATGAACTCATCCACGGTCAGGCCGGATTCGCGGATGAGGGCGCGCAAGGTTCCTTTGGCGATCTCTCTGTGGAACGTGATCGAGAGCCGTCGATGGGGAGGATTGGCATGACGAAGGACCACGTGGCTGCCTCTTTGCCGGTCAGCCTGGTAGCCGACCCTTCCGAACGCCTCGATAGCCTGCTGGCCCGAGACGACCGGCAGCTTCATCCGGCCGGAACCTCGACGATCTCCTCCTCAATCCCTGGCGGGATCGACTCTCCATGCTCGCGCAGGCTTTCCAGGTAGAGCTGAACGGCCTCGCGGATGTTACGATGCGCCTCGTCGCGGGTCTGCCCCTGTGAGATGCAACCCGGAAGCGCGGGACAGGTAGCGACGAACACTCCGTCCTCGTCCTGTTCGAGGTACACGCGGTACTTCATGGCTGAGGCCATCGTAGCACGGAGAAGCCGGTGGTCCGAGCCCGCCCAGGACCCCGATTGTTCTCGCTGGGAATCTCTGATATCATTCCTGTTGTTGATATCAGATCGTCCCAGGAGCTTGAATGCCGCGCGACATGTTGCTCAGAAACGTTCCTGACGAAGAGTATCAGTGGGTGAACAGCGAACGGGATCGGCTCAACATGAGCCAGACGGAATTTGTGGCGTCAGTGCTGCGGAAGGGCAGGCTTGCCGATGAGCAGGAGAGGATGCCGTTGCTGTTCTCGTCACCGGCTCCCGTTGAATCGCCTGCCCCCGCCCGTCTCCCGTTCAAGTTCGTGGATCTCTTTGCCGGCATTGGCGGTTTTCGCATCGCGCTTGAACGCCTCGGCGGCGAATGTGTTTATTCGTGTGAGTGGGACCGGTACAGCCAGAGGACCTATCGGTCGTGGTTCGGCGAGGTGCCGCATGGCGACATCCGCCAACTCAAGGCACCGGAATTGCCCGACCACGATGTCCTCGCGGCGGGTTTCCCATGTCAGCCGTTTTCGATCGCGGGCGTCTCCAAGAAGAAGAGCCTTGGACGTCCCCACGGCTTCAAGTGCGCCGATCAGGGGAACCTGTTCTTCATCCTTGCATCGCTGATTGAAGCGAAACGCCCTCCAGTCTTGTTCCTTGAAAACGTCAAGAACCTCAAGTCACACGATAGCGGAAGGACGTGGCGCGTTATCAGCGACAACCTGCAGGAGCACTACTGGGTCTTCCCGGAGGTAATCGATGCGGCGGGATGGGTACCCCAGCATCGCGAAAGAATCTACATCGTTTGCTTCGAGAAAGAACACTTTCCAACGCGTCCGGCATTCAAGTTCCCGAAACCGCCCAATGACCGGCCAATGCTGAAAGACATTCTGGAACCTTCCGTAGATCCGAAATACACGCTCTCCGATCACCTCTGGAACTACCTTCAGGACTACGCTGACAAGCACAAGGCCAAAGGAAACGGCTTTGGATTCGGCATCGCCGACCCGGAAGGTGTCGCGCGGACCCTGAGTGCCCGGTACTACAAGGACGGTTCGGAAATCCTGATTGCTCAGCGTGGCAGGAGTCCGCGGCGGCTGACGCCGCGCGAGTGTGCACGTCTCATGGGCTTCGAAGATGAGCACTGCCAGCGACAGATCGTTGTCTCCGACACCCAGGCGTACCGCCAGTTTGGGAACGCGGTTGTCCCCAAGGTGGTTGAGGCAGTGGGCCACGAGATTCTGCCGTTCCTGTACGATGCGTGGCGGCAGAAGGGCAACGGCTGTCTGCTGTACCGTGAGCGATCCAAACTCGTACGCAGCGCCTAGGTGCACCATGGCATCGCCGTTCTGTGAAAAGGCGGTTGAAGAGGCACTACAGTGCGGTCGGGCCATCCTTAAGTTCATATCCGCAAACGATACGGGCAAGACCGGGAGCCATCAGTGCGGCTACTACCTGCCGAAGAAGCTGTGGAGGTTGTACTCACCGCAAGCGCCCCAAAAAGGTCTGAATCACGACCACGACGTGACCGTCGAGTGGTGGCCGTCAGGACGTCAAACCAGGTCGTGCGTGAAGTGGTACGGTAAGGGCACTCGCAGCGAGTACCGGCTGACGCGATTCGGTCGCGATTTCCCGTATCTCGCATACGACAGCGTCGGCGACCTGCTTGTTTTGGTGCCGCGGGGCGATGCCGAGTTCCGCGCCTTTGTTCTGACCGAAGAAGAGGACTTCGACGAGATACAAGCGCGGCTCGGCGTGGATATCGTTCGATTCTGGGGAGCGTACATCGCCGACGCCCCTCCCATCGAAACGGCCAGTGCGCAGATCGACAAAGCGCTCCGGGAGTTCGCCGAGTCGCTGTCTGAATTCCCAGCGACGACAGTCATCGCGGAGGAAACGCAACGCGTGTTGTCCACGCATGTCGCCGGTTTCGATCGCCGTGATCCGGACATCGCCCTTCTTGAGTTGCTCGAAACCGAATACTCTCTTTTCAGACTGATCGAGAGGCAGCTTTGCACACCGGACATTCTTCGTCTGTTTCGTTCCGTGGACGAGTTTCTCAGAACGGCGAACAGCATCCTGCAGCGGAGGAAATCGCGGGCGGGCAGGTCGATGGAGCTTCACTGCCAATATGTGCTCTCCCGCGCGGGAGTGCCCCTTGAGGCGCAACCTGCGATTGATGGCGAGCCTGACATCATCATACCTGGCAAAGCGGCGTACGACGACCAGAGCTTTCCGGATGAGAAGATTTTTGTGCTCGCGGTGAGGCGCACGTGCAAGGACCGTTGGCGCCAGGTAACCGGAGAGGCAAAGCGCATCGCCACGAAGTACGTCATTACCATCCAGAACGGGATCTCCCTCACCCAACTGCGGTCAATGGAAGAGAGTGGCGTGACGCTCGTGGTCCCGAAGCCGCTCCACAGAGAATACCCCTCGGAGTTTCGTCCAAAGCTCCTCAGCATCGGGGCCTTCATTGACCGCGTGCGGTCCACCCTCGCACCCTGAGCCCCACCTCACCGCGCCCGCGCGGCCGGTTGCGGCAATTGCGCCTTGATCAGCGCGCGCGCCCCGTTCGGACGCACCTCGATTCGCTCGATGTTGTCCAGAAGCGGAAAGGGCTCGTTGACGCGGGCCTCGGGAAAGATCGGCTGCAGGAAATTGCCGATCAGAAAATCGAGCGTACCGCCGCTGATCGCGACTCCCGAAATCTCCACGCTCTGGAGGGACACCGTGGCGCTTCCGTGGGCGGATTGTATCGACGTGGTCACCTTCAACGGCCGCTCGCCCTCGAGCAGCTTCGCCAGAAACCAGTTCGTACTCTGACCGGCCACCTGACGGATCTGCACGAAATCGACCAGCGCGGTGCCGGTGGCCAAACCGTTTCCCAACTCCAGGTGCGCGTTGCGCAGACCTCGGGGAACATACAAGGGCAACTGGGCCGCTGCAAACGCATTGATCTCGCGCGCGGTGAAAAAAACAGTGGAACCCGGCGCGGCGCGCCCATGGCGAATCAGATCCAGCTTCGAGGCGGCGCTGGCGGCCTCCGGCGACAAGGGAACGGGTTTGCCGGCCCCCGCAATCAAGACTAGCAGCGGCAGAAGAGCCCTCGCCATATTCCCCTTTGCCACCTTCTCATAATACGGAATGGCCGGTCATAGCCCGCTGGCGCGCGGCCTGCTAGAATCCGTTGAGGAGGAAGGATGAAACCTAAGTACTTTGCAGTGGCATTACTGTTTTCCGGCGTACTGTTCGGCGCCAACGACGCGGTGCGGCGCCTGCACGACGCGGCGCAAGTGATCACCGAAGTGATGGGGGCAGCGGATAAGGCCATTCCCCAGGATCTTTTCGACAAGGCGGAATGCATAGTGGTGGTGCCCGGCGTCAAGAAGGTGGCGTTCATCGGCGGCGCCAAGTACGGCCGAGGCTTCATTTCCTGCCGTCACCGCGCCACCGGGGGCTGGTCGGCGCCGGCGGCGGTCAAGGTAGAGGGCGGCAGCGCGGGCTTTCAGATTGGCGTCTCGGAAACGGATGTCATCATGGCCGTCATGAACCGCCGCGGCGCGGACAAACTGCTCCAGAGCAAATTCACGCTGGGGGCCGACGCTTCGGTGGCCGGGGGCCCGGTGGGACGAACCACATCCGCCGATACGGACGCGCAGATGCAGGCCGAGATCCTCACCTGGTCGCGAACCCGGGGAGTGTTCGCGGGCATCGCCCTCGACGGCGCCACGCTGCGTCCCGACGACGAGAGCAACAAGGACCTTTATGGCACGGTGACATCCAACCGCGAGGTCATCGACCATGGAACGCCTCCAGCCGACGCCCAGGAACTCCTGGCTGTGCTGAACAAGTACTCAAGCCACAAGAGCTGAGTTCGGAATAACCTCTCGCGCCCAGCGCAAAAATGGGGCATAATTGCTCCAATTGCTGGAGGCGTCCGTGGAACTCCGAACGGTGGTTTTCGCAGCGGCCATACCCGCTCTCGGCGTGGGCGTGTATGGCCAGATGACCCTGAGCCAGGGCCCCGCCCCGGAAACCCTCGAGAGTACGGAGCGAGTCACGTATTTCTCGGGTTCGGTAACGCTGGAAGATGGCACTGCGCCGCCTGACGCGGTGCGCCTCCAGCGAGTGTGCAACGGTCTGGCCCGCGACGAAGGCTGGACTGACGCAAAGGGGCATTTCTGGTTCAAGATCGGTAGAAATGACGGCGGTTCGGGGACGGGGGACGCCACCGACGGCACCAGCCGGTCGGCCGATCTGGAGAAGCCTCTGAGTAACGCCATGCAGTACACAAACCCGATCACCAACGAGTTGAAGGATTGCGAGCTGGAGGCGGTGCTGGCCGGCTACCGGTCCGATCGCGTGAGCCTGAAAGTGGACAGTGTCGGCGCCAGGAACCTGGGAACCATGGTCCTGCACTCGGTCTCCAAAGTCAGCACGCTTACCGTAAGCGCAACCACGCTGCTGGCGCCCGCGAACGCCAGGAAGGCTTACGACAAAGGCCTGGAAGCCGTGCATGCGAAAAAACCGGATGCCGCGGCGGCCGACTTCAGCAAGGCGGTTCAGCTATACCCGAAGTTCGCCATGGCGTGGTACCAACTGGGCGAGATTCGTTTAGCCCGCGGTGACCTCGCCGGCGCCGTTGAAGCCTGGCGCGAATCCGCGAAGGCCGACCCGAAATATGTGAAGCCCTGGGAAAAGCTGACCGCCTTCGCCGACCAGAAGCAGGACTGGGCCGAATCCGAAAAGGATTCCGACGCCTGGCTCCAGCTTGATTCCGACGACTTCCCCGGGGCGTGGCTCTTCAACGCCATCGCCAAAGCGCAGGTGGGCAAGCTGGACCAGGCGGAGCATTCCGCGCGCGAGGGACTGAAGGTGGATAAAAATCAGCGGATCCCCCGGCTGAGCTATGTCCTCGGCCTCATCCTGCTCCAGAAACACCAGCTTGCCGAATCGGCCGAGTGTTTCCGGAACTACCTGAAGCTGGCTCCCAACGCCCACGATGCCGAAGTGGTCCGGCAGCATCTCTCCGAGTTCGAAAAGCTGGCCGCGACGAATCAAACCCATACGCCGTGATGGCTCTTTCTATCGCGAGAAGAAGCTTGCCACCGGCGCGGGCGGATCGGTCCTGCGAATCGCGCGCCACAACACGGCGTTGAGCGCGTCGTCGTCGTTTTCATCGGCCTCGCGAAAATCCATGGCGGCGTCGGCGGAGGACGGCACACCGGCCGTGGCCGCGGGATTGCGCGCGTCCAGCGGCGTGCGCGGCTTCTCCGCCTGCCACGGCGTGAGCACCGGGTCCTTCGCGAACACCGCGAACATGGGCGTTGCGCCAGCGTCGAAATGGGTCATCGGATTCAGTCCCAGAATCAACTCCATGGTGCGCAGCACCGACGTGGTGTTGTAGAGCGTGCTGTCAATGGTTCCCCGGCGAGTGTATGGCGAAACCACGTACGCCGGCGAGCGATGCGAATCCACGTGGTCCGGCCCGTTCTGTGCGTCATCCTCCAGAATGAACACCGCCATGCTGGACCAGAAGCGGCTCTTCGAGAGCGCCTCTATCAGCATGCCCACCGCGTAGTCGTTGTCGGCCGCCAGCGCGAACGGCGTCAGCTTGCCCGGACGCACGCCGTAGGTGTGGTCGTTTCCCAGGCGCATCAACATGAGCTGCGGCATCTCGCCGGTCTTCTCGAACTCGGCCAGATCGGCGAGAAACACCTTCGCGCGCTCCACGTCCGGATAGTCGAGGTCGAAGCTGCGGAATTTCATGTTGGTGACCCGCGCCAGCGCCGGATCGCGCACGGTCTTGATCTGGGTGCCGTCGGGCGCCGCGGGCTCCAGGTTTTCCGCCCAGTGGCCGTAGTTGCGCATGGTGATGTCGCGCGCGGCGGCATTGGTCCACAGATATCCGGCGGGGGGCAGCGCGGCCGGCTCGCCACCCTCGAAATCGTAGACCTTTCGCCGGTGCGCGTAGTTGCTGGGCCACAGCTTCTGGACATAGTCGGAGGCGATGGCGGCGGTGCTCCAGTTGTGCCCGTCGGCGCTGACGTCGGCGCTCACGTAGAAGTTGTCCAGCAGCACGAAGTCGCGCGCCAGCTTGTGTTGATTCGGGGTGATGTTCTCGCCGAACAGCACCAGCGACGGGTCGCAGTTGCCTTTGCCCATGTCGCCCAGCACCTGATCCCAGGAGCGATTCTCCTTGACGATGTACAGGACGTGCTTGATGGGCGAGGGGTCGCCCGGCACACCTGGGATCGGGCTGCCCTCGGGGCCGGGAACGCTGTCCAGCTTGCTGTCGTCGTACGGCGAGTTCGCCAGCACCTGCCTCGTGTACGCGCGGAGTGCGGTTTCATCGAAGGGTGCGATGAACGATGCCGTGCCG
>CAYVPZ010000031.1:0-15053 GCA_964453955.1 uncultured Solibacteraceae bacterium
CCCAGCGAACCCGCCGTGTGACCCGTGTCGGTGGACGCGGCGGCATAGTTATGACCGAGCGCATCGCCGATCTTGGCGTAGTTGATGGTCCCGCCAAAACCGCCGTTGTCGGCGCCCGCGAACTTCCCGTTCCATCCCGAGGCTGGCATCCAGACTTCGAATTGGATATTGGAATCGGCGGCTGGCTGGATCGACCCGGCCACGCGGCAGAATGCGGGCAGGTTCGGAAAATTCGTACCGTCGGGCGCCGTATACGATCCAGCCGGTACGGAGACCGCGGTTGTAATGGTCGTGCTGGGTAGAGAGAGATTTGTCAGTCCCTCGCAAGTGGACGCCGCGAGGAGTCGGCTGATGCCCATCAAGCCGATGGAAAGGGCCTGACCCTTTGTCATTCCGCCAGTTCAGTCTATCACCCACCCGCGAAGATTCGATGTGGGGCGGGATTGTATCCTGCGGCCGATTTTCGATCGGCCTCCACTACCCCCCGATATAGCGCGCATACAAACTCCGCGCAATGCCCGCGTCCGTGGTCCCCTTCACAATTACCCGCCCGTCCGGAAACACCGTCAGCACATACGGTGGAACATCGAACCGCAGCGCGAACTCGTTGGCGCGGACCTGGCCCAGCGCACCCAGCCGGCCGGCCAGTTCGTGCAGGTCCAGCGGACGCCCCAGCTCGTGGATCTGCACGGCGTTTCGCCCGCACATGCTGATGGGCGCGCGCCGGCGCTGCTCCAGCCAGGTGAACTCGCGGCGGCCGCAGGCCCGGCAGGCTGGATCGCGCGGGGGCTGGGCGATGCGCCGCACGTCGCCGGTCCACACATCGGCGGTGGTGATGCCCGCGGGAACGTCGCCGGTGACCATCCACTTCATCGCCGCGCTCACCTGCAAACTGGCCACCAGCGCCGTCACCGGGCCCAGCACGCCGCTGGTATCGCAGGTGGGCTGCGCGCCCGCCGGCGGCTCGGGATACACGCAGGCGAAGCAGGCGGTGCGCCCGGGTACCACCGGCATCGCGATGCCATAGCTGCCCACGGCGCCGCCGTAGATCCACGGAATGCCCGCGCGCACGCAATAATCGTTCAGCAGATAACGCGTCTCGAAGTTGTCGGTGCCGTCGAGGACGATGTCCACGCCTTCCAGAAGGTCGTCCGCGTTGGACGCGGTCAGGTCGGCCACCATCGCCTCCACCCGCACGCCGGCGTTGATGCGGGCAATCTGCCGCCTGGCCGCCACCGCTTTGGGAACTCCTTCCGCCGCGTCGCATTCGTCGAACAGCCACTGCCGCTGTAAGTTGCTAAGCTCTACATAATCGCGGTCGATGATGCGGATTCTTCCGGTGCCCGCCCGAGCCAGCGCCGCGGCCTGGAAGCTGCCCAGTGCGCCGCAACCAACCACCGCCACGCCGGCGTCCAACAGGCGTTGCTGGCCCCGCGGGCCAATGCCCGCGAAGAGAATTTGCCGCGAATACCGCTCGTTCGCCTCGTCGCCCATGAAGTAACGATGGTAGCAACCGCTGCGATATCATGGTTGTTTGTGCCCGCGTTCGCGGAAGGCCGTCTTAGTGCGCTCGCGCTGCTGGGCGTTTTTTGTATTCTGCCCGCGCTGGCCGCCCCCGGCGACTACCAGGGAAAACAGGTAACCGCCATTCTGTTTGACCCGCCCCAACAGCCTCTCCCGGCCGCCCGGTTGAAGGAACTGCTTCCCCTGCGCGTCGGCCAGCCGCTCCAGACCGGCGACATTCCGGCCGCCCTGCAACAGCTTTATTCCACCGGCGAATATCTGGACATCGCCGTGGACGCCAGCCCCAGCGATGGCGGCGTCGCCCTGCGCTTCCTGACGCGCGCCGCCTTCTTCGTGGGGCGGGTGAGCGTAGCCGGCGCGGCGGAGCCACCCACGACCGCGCAACTGGAGACGGCCACCAAGCTCCAGCTCGGAGCCCCCTACTCCGCCCAGGACGTCCAGCAGGCGAAACGGAACATCGAGGCTTCCCTCCGGCGCAACGGCTTCTATAAAGCATCCGTCGAAGCGCGCGAGTCGACCCTCGCGGACACCCGGCAAATGGACGTCGAGTTCATGATTCACAGCGGCGCCCGCGCCCGCTTCGACGGGGTTCACGTCACCGGAGACACCGGCCGGCCTCTGGACGACATCGTGCGCGCCACCGGCTGGCATAACCCGTTCGGCATTCGCGGCTGGAAGCAGCTTACCGAAACGCGCCTCGGCGACGGCGTGAATGGCGTTCGCTCCACCTTTCAGAAGCATGACCGGCTGCTGGCCAAAGTGACCCTCACCGGGCTCGACTATCATGAGGCCACCAATACGGTGACGCCGTCGCTGGCCATCGAGCCCGGCCCCCTGGTTCTGGTCAAGGTAGTGGGCATGCGGCTCTCCCGAGGACGCGTGAAGCAGTTAATCCCGGTTTATCAGGAGCGCTCCGTCGACAACGATCTGTTAGTGGAGGGTCGCCGGAACCTCGTCGAATTCCTCCAGGCGCAAGGCTACTTCGGCGCCCACGCCGATTTCGACTTGTCCTCCGCGCCGGCCGGCGAGGAACTCATCACTTACACGGTAACTCGCGGTAACCGCCATAACCTCGCCCATCTGGAAATCGGCGGGAATAAGTATTTCACCACGGCCGCGCTCCGCGAGCGCATGTATGTCATGCCGGCTACGGCCATCCGCTACCGTCACGGCCGCTACAGCCCCGAGTATCTGGAACAGGACCTCAATTCGATCCGCGACTTATACCGGTCCAACGGCTTCCGCGACGTTGGCGTCAACTCCCGGACCGAGGATGACTACCGCGGTAAGCAGGGGCAGATCGCGGTGTATCTCACCATTACCGAAGGACCGCAGTGGTTTGTATCCCAGCTGAATCTGCAGGGAATTCCGGCGGCGGATCAGGACGCCATCCGTTCCGGTTTGCGCCTCAGCGCCGGCGAACCCTACAGCGACCTGAGCGTCGGAAGCGACCGCGATTTGATACTCGGCCACTTCTTCGACAGCGGATATCCGGACGCCACCTTCGACTATGTGGCTACCCCGGACGCGGCGTCGCGGCGCATGGATGTCACTTACACGGTGCACCCCGGCGAGCGCCGTTTCGTGCGCGGAGTTCTGGTGAGCGGACTGAGCGAGACGCGCCAAAGCCTGGTCATGCAAAGAATCAGCCTGCACGCCGGCGACCCGCTGTCGCAGACGAAAATGAACGAGAGCCAGAGGAGACTATACGATCTGGGCATCTTCGCGCGCGTGCAGACGGCGTTTCAGAATCCGCAGGGAAGCGAGCCCACCAAATACGTGCTCTTCGACGTGGACGAAGCCAAGAAGTACTCCGTGACCTTCGCCTTCGGAGCCGAGATAGCGCGTATCGGCGGAGGGACAACCGACCTGGATAATCCCGCCGGCGCCACCGGATTCAGCCCGCAGGTGCGAGTCGGCATCAGCCGGATCAATTTCCTCGGACTGGGCCACACACTCAGTCTGCAAACCCAGCTCTCCACGTTCGAGCAACTCGGTCTGTTCACGTATCTGGCGCCGCAATTCCACGGCAACCCCAGGTCCGATCTGCAGTTTTCCGTGTTGTACGATTACTCGCGCAACGTCAATACTTTTACCGACCGCCGCGAGGAATCCTCCATACAGCTTTCGCGGCGCCACTCCCGCGCCCTTACCTTGCAATACCGGTTCCTCTTCCGAAAATCGGACGTTATCGGCACGCCTCTGATTTCGCCGGAACTGATCCCGCTGCTCTCGCAGCCGGTGCGGGTGGGAGTTGTCTCGTTGGGAATCATTCACGACCGCCGCGACAATCCCGTCGATCCTCACCATGGCACTTACACCACCGTCGACCTCGGCGTGGCGGCGGGTTTGTTCGGCTCGAACACCGACTATGCCCGGCTCATTGTGAGAAACGCCACCTATCACCAGATTACTCGCTCGCTGGTGCTGGCGCGGTCCACTTACTTTGGCGATATCTCGCGCTTTGGCGGAGAGACCGACATTCCCCTGGCGGAGCGCTTTTTTTCGGGCGGTTCCACCACGGACCGCGGGTTTCCCGACAATCAGGCCGGGCCGCGCGACGATCTGACCGGGTTCCCCATCGGCGGCACCGCTTTGTTCATGAATACCGTCGAGATGCGCTTTCCGCTGATCGGGGATGACATCGGCGGCGTTTTGTTTCACGATATGGGGAACGTCTATTCGGACCTGGGAGATCTGAGCCTGCGCTATCACCAGGACAATCTGCAGGACTTCAACTATGCCGTGCAGACGTTCGGCTGGGGTGTCCGGTATCACACGCCCATCGGTCCGGTGCGGCTCGATCTCGCCTTCAGCCCTAACTCGCCGCGGTTCTTCGGATACCAGGGCACTTACAATCAGTTACTCTACGGCACGGGCGAAAAGGTGGAGCAGCGCATCGACCGCTTTCAGTTTCATTTCTCCCTGGGGCAGGCGTTCTAATGCGACGCGGCCCGCGACAGTTCCAAGTGGGGCAGGCTTGGCCAGGGGCGAAGCCGCGGTGGTCTCCTTATCCGCCGGCCACGGGCGGAGATCAGAGCACACCTTATCGAGGGACAAGGCCGCCCACCCGGCACAACCGGGGTCGAAGGTCGGCATTAGTCCTTCGCTTGTGGTCGAGCCTGCGGCGGCCTCTCAGGCCGCCCTGCCGGAGTTTGCATCTCGCCGCGCTTGTCGCGCTTCTGTTCCTTGCCTCCGCCTCCGCAGAGATCGTCGATCGCATCGCCGTCACCATCGACGATCGCGTTGTCACCGAACAGCAGATCGTGCACGAAGTCCGCGTGGCGGCGTTTCTCAATCGCGAGAAACCCGATATCTCCCCGGCCGCGAAACGCGACGCGGCCGAGCGCCTGATCAAACAGGAGCTGATCCGGCGGGAGATGGAGGCCACTCACTATCCCCTGCCGGAAAAAAGCGAAGCGGACGCGCTGGAGAAGCAGATTGTGGATCAGTATGGCGGCGAGGCCGCCTACGTCGCCGCACTGGCCACGTGCGCACTTACCCGCGGCGAAATTCGCGAACAGTTGTGGTGGCAACTGACCACCCTGCGCTTCATCGACTATCGCTTCAAGCCGGCGGTGCACGTGCCGGACGGCGCGGTGGAGAGTTACTACCGGGAACAGGTGGAAAAATGGAAAGCGCAGGGGCAGAAAGACATTCCTTCCCTCGAACAAAGCCGCGACTCCATTGAGCAGATCCTGACCGCGCAACGCGTCGACCAGGCGCTCGATTCCTGGCTCGCCGAGGCGCGGAAACGCACCAATGTCCGCTATCGCGAGGAAGCCTTTCAATGACCCGGCGCGCCAGGGTGTTGTGGTGGTGCGCCGGTGGCGCCGTGGCCGTGTGTTCGCTCGCCGCTCTGGCCGGAGTTTTGGTGGTGCGCTCCGCCTGGTTTCGCGAAAAGGTCCGCCAGCGCATCGTCGGTGAGGTGGAGCGCGGCACCGGCGGGCGCGCCGAGATCGGCTCCTTCCGCTTCGACTGGCACACCATGACCGCCGAAGTCGCGCCATTTGTCCTGCACGGCGCCGAACCGCCGGATGCACGCCCGTTGTTCCGGGCGGAGTCCATCCGCGTCGGCCTGAAGATCGTGTCCATGATCGAGCGCGACGTCAACATCCAGTCCCTCACCGCGGAAAAGCCCGAGCTGACCGTCGTGGTCCAGGCGGATGGTTCCACCAACGTTCCTCAGCCGCGCATTTCGCGGCCCGGGACGTTCGTCCAGCAGGTGCTGAAGCTGGCCATCCGGCGCGTGGCTTTGCACGATGGCTTTGTCGAGTACAACGCGCGCCGCTTCCCCCTCGAACTGCGGGGCGAGCATCTGGTGGCCAACCTCGTCTACGATTCGCGCGGTCCCCGCTACCGCGGCGATGTCTCGTTCTCTCCCGTGCACTTCAGCGCCGGCCCGGCGCGCGATCTCACCTTCGATCTGGCGGCATCCCTCGCCATGGACAAGGACGGCCTGCACGTTGTCGAAGGCAGTTTGCGGATGCCGCGCAGCCGCGTGGACGCCAGTGGCTCGTTGCTCAACTGGGCTTCCCCGGTGGGCGACTTCGCCGTGCGCGCGACTATCGCGGTGGAGGATGTGCCGCGCCCCCTGCTGCTGAACGTCTCCCATCGCGGCAGTGTCGATTTCAACGGACACCTGCATTTCACAGGGGCCGCGCTTCGTCTGGCCGGACGCGCCAGCGGCCGCGGCGTCGATCTTCACATCCCCGGCTTCCAACTGCAGAGCGCCTCATTCACCGCCAACGCCGAATTCACCAATTCGCGCGTCGACCTGACCGGGCTGGCCGTCTCCGCGCTGGGCGGGCGTTTCCAGGGCCGCGCCACCGTCGACCACTGGGAGAAGTTCCGCGTCGAAGGCCAGGTGCGCGATGTTTCCATCCGGCAAATGGCCGAAGCACGCGCATTGCCCGCGCCCCCCTGGGAGGGAGTGCTGGCCGGGCCGGTCCACGCATCCGGCACGCTCTCCGCGCTGGGTCTGCGCGACGTCATGAGCGATGCGGCTGTGGACATCACGCCGGCGGCAACGGGCCTGGGGGCGTTCGGTCATTTCGACGTGAACTACGACCAGCGCGCGGGCTCGCTACGCCTGGGACAATCGCAGTTCACGATTGGACGAAGTCATGTGCAACTGGAGGGCACGCTCGGCCAGACGCTCAACGTGACCGTGGACTCTCGCAATCCCGACGATCTGCTTCCGCTGGCCGGCTTCGCCGGGGTCAAGCCGCCGGGCAGCATTCCGGTCAGCCTCGCGAACGGCTCATCCGGCCGCCTGAGCGCCACCGTGCAAGGCTCGCTCGGGAACCCCACCATCCGCGGCCACGTGGACCTGGGGCCGTTCGTGTTCGCGAAGCAGAGCTTCAACCGGCTCACCGCGAATTTTCGGCTCACCCGATCGGGCCTCGACGTGCAGGACCTCGCCATCGCGCACGATGTGATGCAACTCGCCGGGAGCGGCAGTCTGGGGTTGGAAGACTGGCGCGCAACGGACGCGGGCGAGGTGTCCGGCGCTTTCTCTCTGCGCAACGGCGACCTCGCGCGATTGATTGCGGAGGCGGGCAAAACCTGGCCCGCCAGCGGATCTCTCTCGGGATCGCTGACCGTCGCGGGCACTTACGGCAAGCCCGTCCTCGATGCCCATGCGCTCGCCAACAGCGTGACTGCCTGGCGGGAACAATTCTCCAGCGCCCAGGCCGACGTTCGTTACATGGCGGATTCCATCGAAGTGCTGAACGGCACGGCCGACGCCGCCGGAGGACACCTGCAGTTCTCGGGACGGTGGCAGCATGCGCCCGGTGAGTGGACCAGTGGCGCGCTCGCGTTCGACGCGTCCGGCGGCGATGTCAGCCTGGAACGGGTTGCGCACGTGCGCGATCTCGGCGGAGGCCTCGGCGGAAAAGCCGAGTGGAAAGCGTCCGGCACCGCTCGCCTCGAAAAGAAGCAGTTCGCTCTCGAAGCCCTGCGCGGCTCGCTCGCGGTGCGCGACGCCACCGTGAACGGCAAACCGGCGGGCAGTCTCTCGCTCGCCGCCGATACCAGCGGCGCTGTCCTCAAGGTGACGGCGGAAGGGAATCTGCGCGAATCGCAGTTGCGGGCCAGCGGCCAGTGGAAGCTGGAGGGCAATTACCCCGGTAATGCACAGCTCACCTTCGCACCGGCCGGGTTCGCCACCCTCGACCAGATTCTCTCGGCCGCGCGATCCCAGCCCGCGCACGACCTTCCCTTCCGCGGCACGGTGAGCGGATCGGCCACCCTTACCGGGCCGCTCGGCGACTCCAGTCAGTGGAGGGGCGAGGTGCGCCTGGAGCAGATCCGCATGACCCCCAATCCCGACGTGCAGGGGCACGCCGGCGCCGCGCCGCCCGACGTGACGCTGCAGAACGCCAGCCCGGTGCTGTTTGACGTGACGCGCGCGGGAGCCGATATTCGCGAGGCGCGGTTCGCGGCCACCGACACGGAGATGGAAGCCCGCGGGCGCATCGGCTTTGGAGCGCAAAATCCCTCGAACGTTGTGCTCACCGGTTCCATCAACCTGCGCATTCTGCAGTTGTTCAACGCCGATCTGCTGGCCGCCGGCCACTCCTCCCTGCGCGCCACCGTTCGCGGCTCGCTGGACCATCCCCAGGTGGACGGCCGGCTGGAACTGCGCAACGCGTCGCTCTACCTTTCCGGCCTGCCCAACGGCGTCGACAAGGCGAACGGCGTAATCGTGTTCGATCGCACGCGCGCCACCATTCAAACGTTGAGCGCGGAGAGCGGCGGAGGGCGCATTTCCTTTACCGGGTTTGTGGGTTTTGCGGCGCCCATACTCACTTACCGCGTGGCCGCGCACGCCGACGGCGTTCGCTACCGCTCGCAGGGCGCCAGCGTCACCGTGGACGCCGCCCTCGATTTGACCGGGACATCGATGAGCAGCATCGTGTCGGGAACCGTCACCGTGAGAAAGGCCGCCTTCAATCCGAGCACGGACATCGGCTCGCTGCTGGCGCAGGCGGCCCGGCCCGTCTCCACACCGTCCGACCAGAACCAGTATTTCCGGGGTCTGCAGTTCGACATCCGCATCGAGAGCGCGCAGAATCTGGAGGTGCAGACGTCGCTGGCTCGCGGCCTGCAGGGCCAGGCCGATCTCCGTCTCACTGGGACGCCCGAACGGCCGGTGCTCCTCGGCAGCCTCAGCGTGAACCAGGGGCAGATCGATTTCTTCGGCAACCGCTACACCATCAATCGCGGCGAGGTGCACTTCTACAACGCGCTGAAGATCGAGCCCGTGGTCGATCTCGATCTGGAAACGCGCGAGCGCGGCATCACCGTGGATATCATGCTCTCCGGGCCGTTAACCAAGCTAAACGTTTCCTACCGCTCCGATCCGCCGCTCAAGAGCGAGGACATCGTGGCGCTCCTCACGGTGGGGCGCACGCCCGGCACGCCTGGTGAGCTGTCCAGCTCGCAGACGGCCGGGCAAACCAGTTTTCTGTCGGGCGGTTCGAACGCGCTGCTCCAGCAGGCCATCACCGCGCCGAGCAGCGGGCGGCTGCAGCAGTTTTTCGGGGTCAGCCACATCAAGATCGATCCGCAGCTCAGCGATATCACCACGGTTCCGCAGGCGCACCTCTCGCTGGAGCAACAGATCTCGAAGGATGTTACGCTCACTTACACCACCAACCTCGCGCGCACCCAGGAGCAGTTGATCCAGATCGAGTGGGACCTGAGCCGCAGTTGGTCGGTGGTGGCGGTGCGCGACGAGAGCGGGTTTTTCGGCATCGACTTCCAGTACAGAAAGCGGTTCTAGTGAGACTGCGCACGGCGAAGGGCAAGCTGAAAGTAGAGCACAGCATTATCGATGGCGTGCGCGATCTGCTGGAGCGCCTGTTGAAGCTCCATCCGGAGGTGCGGTCGGTGATTCCGGGCGTGATCCGGCCGGTTCGCGACGCGAGAGGCGAGGTGAAGGTACACGTCACGGTGCCCACCACCAACGGCTGGAAAGCCATCGCACTGAGCGCCGGCGCGCGGCAGGAGCTGTTCATCAGCACCACTTACTCGCGCGAACAGCTCGAGGCCGCATTGCGCGATTGCTTACCCCGGACACGCGGCGACAGCCGCGTTCCTGGTTGAAAACCGCAAAACGCGGCTCTCGCCGCGTGTCCCGCTACGCTCTGCCGATGTGCAGCGCCACAATGCCGCCGGTCATGCGCTCGAACTCCACCTCGCGAAAGCCGGCGGCGCGCATCTGCTCCGCCAGCTCCGCCGCGCCCGGGAACCTGCGCACCGATTCGGGCAGATACGTGTATGCCTCGCGCGAGCCGGAGAGCAGGCCGCCGATGGCCGGCAGCACGCGCGCGGAATAGAAGTTGTACAGCGCGGCGAACGCGCGATTGCGCGGCTGAGAGAACTCCAGAATCGCCGCCGTGCCGCCCGGCTTCAGCACCCGCAGCATCTCTTCCATGCCGCGACGGT
This sequence comes from uncultured Solibacteraceae bacterium, assembly GCA_964453955.1. Classification (GTDB taxonomy): domain Bacteria; phylum Acidobacteriota; class Terriglobia; order Bryobacterales; family Bryobacteraceae; genus CAWACP01. The sequence goes on from CAYVPZ010000031.1 coordinate 9,982, forward strand.
AATTGGCCAGATTGCGAAAGCCGAACGCCACCGTCACCAGATCGAGCGAGCCGTCGCGCACGGGCAGGCGCAGCGCGTCGGCCTCGAACACCTTACAAGGGCTCTTCGCGAGCGCGGCCACCAGCATGGGATGGCAGAAGTCGCTGCCCAGCACCGGGCACGCGGCGCGCTTGCGCAGCGCGAACATCAGGTCACCCGTGCCGCAGCACACATCCAGACACACCGCGTCGGCCCGCCGCAAAGTCTCGCCGACGCGCCGCACCGTGCGATTGCGCCAGTAGCGATCCACGTTGGCCGAAAGCAGGTGATTCAGCAGATCGTAGCGCGGCGCCACGCGGCCGAACATCTCGCGCACCCAGCGGGCGGCCTGTTCTTCGCTGCGCGCGCCGGCGGGCGTGGTTCCCGTGCTCACTTCCCGAGCGCCGTCCCGATCGCCGCCAGTACGTTCGCGTCGCTCACCGCCGGGGTGATGCGCGTCGAGCCAATGCGCTCGGCCAGCACGAAGTGAACGCGCCCGCGAACGGTCTTCTTGTCGTTGCGCAATCGGGCGGCGATGCGCGCGGGGTCGATGCCATCAAGCGGCGGGATGCCGTGGTACGAGTCGATGCAGGCGGCGATCGCGCGCGCGTCCGCGTCGCTCAGGACGCCCTCCAGACGGGAGAGTTCGGCCGCCGCTTTCATGCCCCAGCCCACCGCCTCGCCGTGGAGAAACCGCTCGTAGCCGGTCTCCGCTTCCAGCGCATGGCCGAACGTGTGCCCGAAATTCAGGATGCGGCGCAGCCCGCCTTCCTTCTCGTCCGCCGAGACCACCTCGGCTTTGATGCGCACCGAATCGGAGATGATGCGTTCCAGCGTCGCACTGTCACGCGCCAGCACGCTGTTCTGCTCCGTCCGCAGAGCGTCGAACAATTCCGCGTCGGCGATGATCCCGCACTTGACGATCTCGAAAAGGCCGGCGCGGTATTCGCGATCGGGAAGGCTGGCCAGCACCAGCGGGTCGATGAGCACCACCAGCGGCTGATGAAAACTGCCCATCAGGTTCTTGCCGCTGCACAGATTGACGCCGGTCTTGCCACCCACCGACGCGTCCACCTGCGCGAGCAGCGTGGTGGGAACCTGGATCACCGGTATGCCGCGCATGAACACGGCCGCCAGGAATCCGCCGACGTCGTTCACGATGCCGCCGCCCACCGCCACCACCACGCTGGAACGGTCCGCGCCCCGCTCCACCATTTGTTCGGCCAGCGCCTCCAGAGCGGCCAGGCGCTTGTTCACCTCGCCCCCCGGAAAGAACAGAACCTTGTGGGCCGGCAGGGCGGCGGAGATCTTCGGTCCGTACAATTCCCACACGCGCCGCTCGCTCACCACGAAAATGGCGCCGGCATTCGGCGGCAGGAATTCCGATACTCGTCCGAGGCAGCCACGTTCGATAATGGCGTTATAGTTTCGCTCGGCGGTTCGAACGGCGTGGATCAAACCTCTGTTGTACCATGTGGTGTGTGACCGACCACCCCCGCGGATGAACCCCGAGTTTCTGGTCATCGGAGCCGGCGTCGCCGGGTTGCGCGCCGCCATTGAGCTGGCCCAGGCCGGACCCGTGCTGGTGGTGGCCAAGGACAGCCTGCAGGAATCGTCCTCCGAGTATGCCCAGGGCGGCATCGCCGCCGCGTTGAGCGACGACGACGAAGTGTCGTTGCACGAGCAGGACACCATGGTGGCCGGCGACGGGTTGTGCGATCCGGCGGCGGTGCGCGTGCTGGTGGAAGAGGCGCCGGCATCCATTCAGCAGCTCATCGAATGGGGCGCGGAATTCGACCGTGAGGGCGCCAGACTCGCGTTCGCGCGCGAAGGAGCGCACAGCCGCAGCCGCGTGCTGCACGCGCATGGCGATTCCACCGGCGCGGAGATTGTGCGCACGCTGTACCGCAAGGCCGCCTCGCTTCCCAATATTGAGTTCCGCAGTTTTGCCGCGGTCACCGACCTGTTGCTCGCAAGCGACGGCAGCGTGTGCGGCACGTTGGTTTGCGACGCGAAGCTGCGCGATCGCGTGGCTATTCGCTCGCGCGCCGTTCTGCTGGCCACCGGCGGGCTCGGACAGGTGTATCGCGAAACCACCAATCCCGCGGTGGCCACCGGCGACGGCGTGGCCACGGCATGGCGGGCCGGCGCCGAGATTGCCGACATCGAGTTTGTCCAGTTCCATCCCACCGCGCTTTTCGTCGCAGGCGCGCCCCGGTTCCTGTTGTCGGAGGCGCTGCGCGGCGAGGGCGCGTACTTGCGCAACGCGGCGGGCGAGCGCTTCATGGCGAGGTACCATCCGCTGGCCGAGCTGGCCCCGCGCGACGTGGTCTCGCGCGCCATCGTGACGGAGATTCGGCGGGCGGGCGGGACGCACGTGTTCCTGGATCTCACGCATCTGGATGGCGCGCACCTTTGCCGGCGCTTTCCGCGAATTTACGAGACCTGCCTGCGCTGCGGCGTGGACATGACGCGCGAGCCAGTGCCCGTGCATCCGGCCGCCCACTACGCCATGGGCGGGGTGCGGACAGATCTGGACGGGCGCACGTCGGTGGCCGGCCTGTTCGCGGCCGGCGAGGTGGCCTGCACGGGCGTGCACGGCGCGAACCGGCTGGCCAGCAATTCGCTGCTCGAAGGCGTGGTGTTCGGCGCGCGCGCGGGCCGCTGCATGCGCGATTCTCCGGGGTCCACGGCCGCGCCCGAGGCGATGCCTGCGCCAGCTTTCCCGGGCATCTCCGCGGCGAAGTTGCGCACGCTCGCCTGGGAGAAGCTGGGCATCATCCGCGCGGGGGAAGGTCTGCAACTTGCGCTGGACGAGCTGGATCGGCTGCCGGAGGGACCTTCCGCGGCGCCCACCCGTGCCGCGTTTGAACTGCGTAACATGGTGTCGGTGGCGAAGCTGATCGCCCGCTGCGCGCTGGAGCGGCGCGAGAGCCGAGGCGGGCATTTTCGCTCGGATTATCCGGAAAAAGATCCGGTATTTCTCCGGCATTCCTGCATTTCGCTTCAGGGTGACTCGGCGTGAGGCCGCGCAGCTCCGCGGCCTGTTTCCTTGCCCTGCTCGTCGCCGGCGCGGAGCCCATCCGCGCGACCGGGCCCGCCGCCATTCTGTGGACCGCCCCGTGCATTCTCTTCGCCTCCATGACCATCGCGTGGGGCGCGGAATCGGCGCAGTTCTTCATCGCCCAGGGATTTGCGCTGGCCATTCTGGCGTGGATACAGACGCTGCCCGAATTCGCCGTGGAAGCCGTGCTCGCCTGGAAGCAACAGACCGCGTACCTGCTGGCCAACCTGACCGGCGCTTTGCGCATGCTCACCGGCCTCGGCTGGCCTATGATCTACTGCGCCACGGCCGTGTTCCACCGGCGAAAAACCGGGCGGGCGCTGGGCGCCATCCGCCTCCAGCGCGAGCACGCCGTGAACATCGCAGGTTTATCGGCCGCGCTCCTCTACATGTCGTTCGTGCTCGCCAAAGGCAGTCTGACGCTGCTCGATGCGGGAATTCTCATCGGCATCTATGCCGCCTATCTGGCCATTCTCCGGCGCATCCCACCGGAAAGCGAAGAGGGCATCGACGATCTGGAGACCATTCCGCGCGCCATCGTTCTGTCGCCTCGGCCGCGGCGCATCCTGCTCATCGCGGCCTGCTTCGTGGCCGGCGGCGCGCTCATCTACTTCGCGGCCGAACCGTTCCTCGGCAGCCTGTTGGCGCTCTCCGCGGTGCTCGCCATTCCCAGCTTCCTGTTCATCCAGTGGGTGGCGCCGTTCGCCTCCGAGTTCCCGGAGATGCTGTCCACTTACTACTTCGCGCGCACGGTAACCCGCGCGCCGATGGCGCTGATGAACATGGTGTCCAGCAACATCAATCAGTGGACGCTGCTCGCCGCCATGCTGCCCATCGTCTATTCGCTCAGCCGCGGTTTCCCAGCGTCCATTTTCTTCGACGGGCAGCAGAAGCTCGAACTGCTGATGACCATCGGCCAGGCGCTGGTGGGATGGATGTTCCTGGTGAACATGGAGCTGGCCTGGTGGGAAGCGGCGGTGCTGTTCGTATTGTGGCTGGTGCAGTTCGGTTTCTCCGCGGCGCCGTCCAGCTTCCTCGGCCAGCGCGTGCACTTGTGGATTACGGCGACTTACTATATCTGGGCGGCCTGGGAGTTACTGAGATTACTAACTGGCGCCCGCCGCGCGACGGCCCTGGTGGAGTTCGCGCGCATGTGGCGCGAGTATGTGGTGCGATAGGCGGAGACGCGGCGCCAGCCGCGTTACTCACTGAACACCGCAAGAACGCGGCTCGCGCCGCGTGTTGGACATGGCCTGTCGGCCACGTAACCGGATGAAAACGGCTGTGGGGCAGGTTTTCAACCTGCGGCCGATTTTCAATCGGCCCTCGGGGCGGGTTGGAAACCCGCCGCAGGATGCAATCCTGCCCCACTTCCATCGACAAGCCTTTTCGAGGGTGTCCGCCGAGCGCCTTACAACAGCACAATCTTATCCGACTTACGCCCGCGATAGGCGTTGCGCGTGTCCACGATCAGCTTCGCTTTGTCGTGAATGCCGGCGTAGTCGAAATCGGAATGATTGGTGATCACCACCACGCAATCGGCCTGTTCGACGGCGCCATCCACCGCCGTCGCGCACAGGTTCACGCCGTCCAGACGGATCGACGGCACGTACGGGTCGCTGTACGTGACCTTCGCGCCGAGCTTCCGCAACAGCAGGATCACGTCCAGCGCCGGGGACTCCCGCACGTCGTCGATGTCGCGCTTGTAGGCGACGCCCAGCACGTGCACGCGCGAGCCTTTCACCGGCTTCGCCCGGTGGTTGAGCGCGGCCTGGATTTTGTCCACCACGAAATGCGGCATCTGGCCGTTGATGTAACCGGCCAGCTCGATGAAGCGCGCCTCGATGCCCGCCTGCTTGGTCTTCCACGAAAGATAAAACGGGTCGATCGGAATGCAGTGCCCGCCCAATCCCGGCCCCGGGTAGAACGGCATGAAGCCGAACGGCTTGGTGGCCGCGGCGTCGATGACTTCCCACACGTCGATGCCCAT
>CAYVPZ010000032.1:0-14810 GCA_964453955.1 uncultured Solibacteraceae bacterium
ATCGGTTCTTCTTTCTCGCTCCGCTCTATCTGGTTTTGCCGGCCTTCTTTGCGAGCCTGCGCGAGCGCCGCTTCGTATGGGTGGTAGTAACGCTGGCCGCCTTCGCGCTGGGCGTCAATCTGTTCCCGGCGTTTCAGCTCCACTACCTCGCGGCATTGACCTGCCTGTTCGTGCTGGTGAGCGTGGTGGGTTTGCAGCAGCTCTGCCGACTGCCCGGGGGACGTGAAGCGGCGCAGTTGATTCTTTTGTTGTGTGGCGCGCAATTCCTGCTCTGGTACGGGATTCATCTGGCGGACAGCGCGCAGGCGCCGTCGCCGGCAACGCAATTTGAGACGTGGCACAGTCTGGATCACCGGAGCGCGCGCCGGATGGCCGTCAACCGCGAGCTGGCCGAGGCGCCGGGCAGACAACTGGTATTCGTCCGCTACTCTCCGCAACACATCTTCCAGGAGGAGTGGGTGTGGAACGAAGCCGATATCGACGGCGCGCGCGTGGTGTGGGCGCGCGATCTCGGCGCTGACGAGAACCGCAAGCTGCTCCAATACTATCCCGGCCGCACCGCCTGGCTGCTGGAGCCGGATTTCCCGGCGCCGCGCCTGGCCCGGTATTGACCGCTACGGCGGCGGCAGCAACGCCTTCTTCAGCGCTTCCTTCATGACAATCAGCGGCGCTTCCTGCCCGGTCCACAACTGAAAGGCGATGATGCCCTGATAGACCAGCATGGAGAGCCCATCGAGCACCGCCAGGCCGTGCTGGCGCGCAGCGGCGAGCAATCGTGTATCCGGCGGATTGAAGACCGCGTCACAAACCAGCATACCCGGGCGGGCGCCGCTCAACGCCACCGGCGGCACCGCATCGACGTCCGGATACAGCCCGATGGGCGTCGCGTGCACCAGCAGGTCCACGTCGCCAGGCACGCGCCAGGCTCCCCGCCACGGTTCGAAGCGGATGGGCGTTTTTGTTTTGGCCGCCAGATCCGCAACCATCTGCTCACCGCGGTTCACCGACCGGTTCACCACCACGATGTCCGCGACGCCCGCCAGCGCAAGCTCGGTGACGATGGCCCGAGCCGCGCCGCCCGCCCCCAGCACCACCGCGCGCTTCCCCTCCGGATGGAGACCGGAGTCCACGCGCAAGCCGCGCAGGAAGCCCTTGCCGTCGGTATTCTCGCCAATCAGTCGGTCGCCGTCGCGCCGCACTGTGTTCACGGCGCCGATCACGGCGGCGTCGGGCGCGATCTCATCCAGATATTCCATCACCGCCACTTTATGCGGAATGGTCACGTTGAAGCCGCGCATGCCGAAGGCGCGCGCGCCCTGGATGGCCTCGCGCAGCTTCGCCGGCGGGACCTCCACGGTAAGGTATCGCCAGTTCAACCCCAGCGCCGCGAACGCCGCCTCATGCATGAAGCCGGTGGGATTCTCCGCCACCTGCTGCCCGAAACATGCCACCAACTCCGCCTTGAAGTTCGTTATCATCGTTCACTCCGTTGGTGTCGCGTCGACTGGCGCTGCGCTAGCCGTGGCGGCCGCCAACATCGCCTCGGATTCGGCGCATCCTTGTCGGCCACTTTTCTGAATGGTACCTCCGTCGGTGGCTACAAGGACAGCGGTCAGGAGGATGAGCGGGAGCATGGGCGAACGAAAAGCACAAGCACCGCCGCTGCCAGCAGACTGATGCCGGCGAAGGCCAGACCCCAATACATGGTTCCGGTCCACCGCGCGAGCGAGCCGATCATATAGGGTCCTACGAATCCGCCAAGGTTTCCGACGGAATTGATGAGTGCGATGCCGGACGCCGCTGCATACCCGGTGAGGAATTGATTCGGCAACGACCAGAAGGGTCCGACGACGCTGTAGATGCCCGCGGCCATCAACGCCAGCAGCACGATGGAGAGAACCGGGGAATGGACAAGCCCCACGGTCAGCATGGCGACGGCTGCGGCCACGGCTGGGACGGCCACGTGGAAGCGGCGTTCCCCGGTGCGGTCCGAGTGCCGGGAAACCAGAAGCATGATGGCGAGACCAACTAAGTGCGGGATCATCACTAGCACGCCCACGGTGGTATTCGAGTAATGCGCCGACAATGCCTTCACCACCTGGGGCAGCCAGAAATTCATCACGTAGAGGCCGACCATGAGCGTGAAATAAATAGCCGCCAGATGCCAGACGCGTCCGCTTGATAAGGCGCGCGTGGCGCTGACGGGCGGCTGCCCTGCCGATTCGCGCGCCAGCTCGCCGTGCAGCCAGTCCTTCTCATCCCGATGGAGGAAGCGCGCCTCTTCGGGCCGGTTGGGCAGCAGGAACCAGGTGGCCACGCCAAGCACGATGGCGGGGAGGGCTTCCAGCACCAGCAGCCAGCGCCAACTGCCGATGCCGAACCAGTGGACGTGGTCGAGAATCAGCCCGGAAATCGGCGCGCCGATGACATTACTTACCGGCAGGGCGGCCATGAACAGCGCCACCGCCTGTGCCTGCTCCCTCTGGCGGAACCAGTAGGTGAGGTAGAGAATCATGCCGGGGAAGAAGCCGGCCTCGGCGATGCCCAGCACAAAGCGCACGATGTACACGTGCATGGCGGTCCGCGCGAACCCCGTGCACAGGGAGACGAGGCCCCAGCTTATGAGGATTCGGGCGATCCAGACGCGCGCGCCCAGTTTATGCAGCAGCAGATTGCTGGGGATTTCGAAAAAGAAATAGCCGAGGAAAAAGATGCCCGCCAGAAAACCGAACTGCTGGCTGGTAATGGCCAACTCCTTGTTCATGGTAAGGGCGGCGAAGCCGACGTTGACGCGGTCCAGAAACGCGACCACGTAGAGGATGAACAGGAAGGGGATGATGCGCGCCCGCACTTTGCGGATGGTCCGGCGTTCGAGGTCGGGGGTCGCGGGGATCATGTGGGGAAAGCATATCAAGTTCCGGGGTGGCTCGTCCTCCGCGTAATAGAATCCGAACTGAAGGTTCCTCATGCAAAGTTCACTTATCGCTCTCCTCCTGCTTGCTCCTGGTGTGTCCTCCGCGTTTGCCCGCGTCGCCGTCTTCGAGCAGCCTGGCTTTCCGACGGTTGCCAGCCAGCCGGTCAGCCATGAAACGCTGGTCAAAGCGCTCGACGGCCAGGGCGCGGTCTTCCTGGGCATCGACCAACTGAAGGACCCCGCCGCGCTTCAGGGCGTCGACCTGCTGGTGCTTCCCTATGGGTCCGCGTTTCCCGCCGACGCCTGGAGCGGCATTCATGGCTATCTGACGGGCGGCGGCAATCTGCTCGTCCTCGGCGGACAGCCCTTTCGCGTACCCGTCGAACTCCGGAACGGCACGTTCGCCGAGCAACCGCCGCAGGATACCTATTCTCGTGCTCTCGGCTTTCCGCACTCCTATGAAATCCCGCGCCTGGACGCCAGCGCGAAGTTTGCCTGGAGGGACGGATACTCTTTTCTCCGCACGCCGGAGATCCGCGCGCGCCGATGGTTCGCCGTGGAAAGCCACGTTGACGGTCTGGGCTACATGACCGACGCCACCGGCGATGATGTGGCCGCCCCGGTGATCGTCTCGGACTACGGCGGTTCCCGGATGGTCATGCTCGATTTCGAGCCGGAAGCGGGCTATTGGGAGTCATCCGATGGCGCCCTGCTGATTCACGAGGCCGCCGATTATGCGCGGCGCGGCCCGACCTCCTTCTGGATCGAGACGCTGTTCTCCACGCTGAAGCCCGGCGAATTCCCCGAACTGGTGGTGCATCTGCACGGCCGGGGCCACACCGGCGAAGCGCGCGTCGAGTTGTTGTCGGGGGACACGGTGCTGGACACCGTGCGCGTTTCCTGCGCGGGCCCGCGGGTGGACGCCAGCGTCGATTTTCAGAAAAGCCTCGCCCCCGGTTTTTACACGATTCGCGGCGTCTACTCGGAGGGAGGGCAGCCGCGCGAGTTTTATCGGAACGGTTTCTGGGTGGAGGACGAGAAGCTGCTTAATTCCGGTCCGGTGCTCGGCGTTCACGGCGATTTCCTCACCCGCGACGGCAAGCCGTTTTTCCCGGTGGGCGCGAATTACTTCACCACCGCCGATCACGATTGGGATTTCTCCGGCCCGCGCAACGCGTGGATCTGGGAACGGGATTTCGCCGACATGGCCAGGCACGGCGTAACCCTGGTGCGCACCGGCGTGTGGATGCCCTACAAGAGGTTTGTCGAGCCCTCCACCGCCGAGGTGAACGAGCGATTCCTGCGGAATCTGGAGGCGTTCATTCTTTGCGCGCGGCGCCACAACGTGTCCGTCAATTTCACGTTCTTTGCCTTCGCCCCGCAAATCGATGGGCGCCAGGGAAGCGAGACCGGGCCGAATCCTTATCTCGACCCCGGGGCCGTGCGCGCCGAGCAGGATTACGTGCTCTCGGTGGTGAACCGGTTCAAGAACGCGCCCTGGGTCTGCTGGGACCTTATCAACGAACCCAGCTTTTCGAACCCGCGCCGTCTCTGGAAGGGGAACACTCCCAATGCCGACTCGGTGGAAACGGCGCGGTGGCGCGGGTGGCTGCGCGCCAGGTACAAGGACATCCGCGATCTCGGCGCCGCCTGGGCCGTTCCTCCCGAAGAGCTGGGAAGCTTCGACGGCATTCCGCTCCCCGACGCCGCGGACCTTTCCATGGAGCGCTACGGCAACGCCAAAGAAGTCCGCGCGTTCGATTACAACCTGTTCGCGCAGGACATGTTCAGCGAGTGGGTCCACGCCATGGTGGCGGCCATCCGGTCCAGCGGCAGCGGGCAGCTTGTCGATGTGGGCCAGGACGAGGGCGGCGTGGCGGATCGCGTGTTGAACCAATTCTACGGGGGAGCGGGTGTCTCCTTCACCACCAACCACACGTATTGGCACGATGACGCCCTGCTGTGGGATTCCGTAGTCGCGAAGCGGCCCGGCCTGCCCAATGTTTCCGGCGAGACGGGCTATCAACCCGTCTGGGCTCCCGACGGCGCGTGGCGCTTCGACGAGATCACCGGGGCTCCGCTGCTGGAGCGCAAGTGGGCTCTCGGATTCGCCGCGGGGAACAGCGGGGTGCTGCCGTGGGATTGGGATCGCGAGGTCGACTTCGGCCTCAAGCGCAGCGACGGATCGGCGAAAATTCTGGAGAACGTGCTGCGCGATATCGGCCGCTTCGCCGAACAGGCCGCTCCATGGGCCACCGGGCTGGTCCAGCCGCAGGTGGCCGTCGTGCTGCCGCAATCGCTGCAGCTTTCCGTCTACAACGGCGCCGCGCTCGAAGCCCAGCAGCAATCCATCCGCGCGCTGTATCAGTACGCGCGTCTGGACGCCTATGCCGTGGGCGAATATCAGATGGAGCTTCTGGGAGACCCCAGGCTCATCGTTCTTCCTTCACCTCTTGCGTTGAGTGAGATTGCGTGGCAGGCGCTGCTGGCGAAGGTGGAAGCCGGCGCCACGCTGCTGGTTTCCGGGCGCTTCGACGAAGATGCGCACTTCCACGCCACCGGCCGGCAGAGTCAGGTTGGGTTGGATTACCGGCCGGGTTCGCTGACCATCCGCGAGAACATCGTGAAGTGGCCAGGCGGCGAGGCGCGGCTGACTTACTCGGGCGACAAGACCACCACCCTTGACCGGGCGTTCCCGCCGGAGGACGCAACGTGGGCCGAGAAGCCCGTCGGCAAAGGACGAATCCTGTTCACTCCGCTCCCGCTGGAGTTAAACGACAACCTGCAGGCCATCGGCGATATCTACCGGTATGCGGCAAAGATCGCGGGCGTGGCTTCGGTTTACTCCACGGATTTGCAGGACCCCGGCATTCTGATCTGTCCCACGCGCTTTCCGCACGCGACGCTTTACACGCTCACCTCGGAGTCGGACCGGAGTGAGGTATCGTTTCGCGACCAGGCCAGCGGGAAGCAATTCTCCGGCAAGCTGGAGCCCGGCCGCGCGGCGCTGCTGCTCATCGGAGAGGGCGGCGATATACTGGCGGCCTCGAACTGGAATCGGTAGGAATCTCTGGCACCATATACTGGTGCCCCCAATGCGCCTCTCCTATAACCGCATCGCCGGCCAGAGCGTGGAGCGTCTGGCCGCCCTCAGCGACGGCATCTTCGCCGTGGCCATGACGCTGCTGGTGCTCGATCTGCACACTCCCGCCCGCCAGGCCATCCACTCCGAGCGCGACCTCTGCGTGGCGCTGGGCGCCATGGGCCCGCAACTGGTCACCTGGCTGATGAGCTTCCTCACGCTCACCATCTTCTGGAACGGCCAGCAGGCGGAGATCAACCGTTTCGCCCGCGCCGACCGGCATGTCACCTGGATGAACATCGCCTTTCTGTCCGCCATCTCGGTGATGCCGTTCTCCACCCGGCTGCTGGACGAGTTCATCGGTTTCCGCATCGCGCTCCTCTGCTACTGGGGCAACATCGTGGTGCTCGGCTTCATGCTGTACGCCATCTGGCACTACGCGCGCCGGAACGGCTTGTTGCAGGACGACGTCACCGAGGAGATCCGCTGCGCCATCGAGCGGCGCATCCTGGTGGCGCAGGCGCTCTATGCCATCGGCGCGGCGCTGTGCCTGGTGAACACGTACGCGAGCATCGGCTTCATCGTACTGGTGCAGCTTAATTTCGCCATTGCGCCGCGAATTCTCCGGTTGAATCGGTTCTGACCTACTGCCGCGTGTAGACCACCTGGCCGTCGAAAACGGTCATATCCACGCGCGTCTTCCCGATCTGCGGCGGCGGAATATCGAACAAATCCTGGGACAGCACCACGATGTCGGCCAGCATGCCGGTGCGCAGCTTGCCGCCGGTGCGGTTGTCGAACGTGGCGTACGCGCCGTTAACGGTCCACGCGCGCAGAGCCTCCTCCACGCCGATGCGATCGCCGGTCTGGCGGTTCACGGCGGCCTGGATGCCGCGGATAGGGTCGGCGCTGATGGAAGAAGGCCAGTCGCTTCCGAACACCAGCCGGGCGCCGGCCTGCTCCAGAGCGTGCCAGGCGAAGGCCAGCTTCAGGCGCTCCGGACCCACGGCGCGGTTCCATGCGTCCAACACGCCGGGGTCCGGGTGCACCGGAATCATGGACGCCACCACGCCAAGGCGACCGAATCGGGCGACGTCGGCCGGCGCAACGACCTCGGCATGCTCGATGCGAAACCGCGAATCGTGCGACTCATTGGCGCGCCGCGCGTACTCATATCCATCCAGCGCCATATGCACCGCCCGGTCGCCCACCGCGTGCGCGGCAATCTGCAGCCCGCCCGAGTCGCACAACGTCACCATGTCGTTGAACGCTTCCTGCGACCACAGCGGTTTCCCCGTGATGCCCGCCGCGTCCGAGTATGGCTCCAGCATGGCCGCCGAGTGCGCCTCGATCTGCCCATCCAGCACCAGATCCACTCCGGCAATGCGCGCCATCGGATCGCGCGATGCCTGCTTCAGATCGAGGACGTGGTCAATCACATCCGGCGTGCTCGGCGGGCTCACGCTGATATAGACGGCCACGCGCACAGTCAGCTTGTGCTGCCGCTCCAGCTCCTCCAGAAGACCGAGAGTTTCGTCGTCGCCGCCGGAATTCGTGATGCTGGTGACGCCAAGAGAAGACAGCATGCGGACGGCCTGCTCGAGAGCCGCCAGCTTCCGTTCGCGCGGGATGTCCGGCACCAGTTTGTGCACCAGCGTGGCGGCCCCGCCGCTGAGGGCGCCGGTAGGCTCGCCGGCGGCGTCGGTGACGATGCGGCCCGGCCCGGTGTACTTCGGCGCCTTTGTGATGCCCGCCAGTTGCAGCGCCTTTGTGTTCACCCAGGCGGTGTGGCCATCGTCGGCGGTGAGGTACGCGGGCCGGTCCTTCACCGCGGCATCGAGGTCGCCGCGCGTGGGCAGGGCGCGATTGGGGAAGCAGGAATACGCCCAGCCCGAGCCCACGATCCACGGGTCCTTCGGATGAGCCGTGGCAAAGTCGCGAATGCGCTTCTGCATGTCCGGGATGCTGCACGCGCCGGCGAGATCCACCCGCAGGGAACGCAGAGCGCCGCGGATCAGGTGAGTGTGCGAATCGTCGAAGCCGGGAATGGTGAGCCGCCCGCTGAGGTCGATCACGTGCGTGTTCGGGCCCGCCGTGGCGGCCACCTGGAGATTGTCGCCCACCGCGACGATGCGGTTCCGCCGGATGGCCACGGCGTCGGCCCACGGCTGGCCGGAGTCGCCGGTCCAGATACGCCCGTTTTTCAGGATCAGGTCCGGCTCGCTGGCCGCCAGCGGCAGGCACGCGACGACGAACAGAATGATGTCCCGCGGGGCGTTCCTATAATGGGACATGTCCACCAGTATTGCAGCCGGCGCCGAGTCCGGCCTGCTCGCCGCATGGGAGCCGGTCATCGGTCTGGAGGTGCACGTTCAACTGGCCACGCGCACCAAAATCTTCTGCGGCTGCCCCGTGGAATTCGGCGCCCCGCCCAACACCAATGTCTGCCCGGTGTGTCTGGGCCTTCCGGGTGCGCTGCCGGTTCTGAACCGCCCCGCCGTGGAAATGGCCATCAAGGCCGCGCTCGCGCTGCATTGCCAGATTAACCCGTTTTCGCGATTTGCGCGAAAGAACTACTTTTACCCCGATCTTCCCAAAGGCTACCAAATCTCTCAATACGATCAGCCGGTGGCCGAACACGGGTGGGTGGAAGTGGACGCGGGCGGGGCCAAACGCATCGGCATTACGCGCGTGCACATGGAGGACGACGCGGGCAAGAGCATGCACGAGGGTTTTCGCGATTCCGCCTCGTATACCTACGTCGACCTGAACCGCAGCGGCACTCCGCTCATCGAGATTGTCACCGAGCCGGACCTGCGGTCCTCCGAAGAGGCGCACGCGTTCCTCGTGGAGCTGAAGCAGGTGCTGCAGTATGTGGGCGTGTCCGAGTGCGACATGGAGAAAGGCCAGTTGCGCTGCGACGCGAATGTTTCCGTGCGTCCGCGCGGCGCGGAGAAATTCGGCACCAAGGCGGAAGTGAAGAACCTGAATTCGTTCCGCTTCGCGAAGATGGCGCTCGATTACGAGATTACCCGCCAGGTAAAGCTGATCGAGCGCGGCGGGACGGTGGAGCAGGAAACGCGCCTCTACAACCCGGGCACGGGCGAGACCGCCGGCATGCGCTCCAAGGAGCACGCGCACGACTACCGCTACTTTCCCGAGCCCGACCTGCTGCCCCTGCGCGTGAGCGAAGAGTGGCTGAGCGCGATTCGCGCGGGCATGCCCGAGCTGCCCGCCGAGCGTCGCCAGCGGTTCATCGCCGACTACGGGCTGCGCGAATACGATGCGCAGGTGCTCACCTCGGCTCGCGCGTTGGGCGATTACTTCGAGCGCGTGGCCGCGGTGTCCGGCGATGCGAAGGCGGCGGCGAACTGGGTGATTACCGATCTGCTGGGCCTGCTGGCCGGGCGCGACGTGGCCGAATCGCCGGTGAGCGCCGAACGCCTGGGCGAGCTGGTGAAGCTGGTGGCCAGGGGCGAGCTTTCCGGCAAAATGGCCCGGGAGATTTTCCCGAAAATGGCCGAGACCGGGGAATCCGCGCCTGCCATCATGGAGCGCGAAGGGCTGAAGCAGATCAGCGACAGCGGCGCGCTGGCGAAAATGGTGGACGAGGTGATCGCGGCGAACCCGAAGCAGGTGGCCGAGTACAAGGCGGGCAAGGCGGTGGTGCTGAAGTTTCTGGTGGGCCAGGTGATGAAGGCCAGCCGGGGGCAGGCCAATCCGGGTGCGGTGAACGAGCTGTTTGCGGAGAGGCTGAAGTAGGAAGGAGCGGGACGCCACACCACGCAGCACGCGATGGAACTCGTGGATCACCACGTCGACCACGATCAGCGTTGATCAACTCGCGAGTTCATCGATAGTCCGGCTACATCGAGCTCGAGGGCTCCGCGCTCAATGATGGAAGCCCGCGCCCTCCACGGTGGGCTTGAGGCCGGGTTGCGTGGCGAACCAGTCGAGGTGCCGGCGAATGTCCCGCACCAGCATCCCGGCCAGATCGTTGGTGAACCCGTTGCGCACCACCACGCGCTGCACCACCATCTCCTGCCGGTTGGCGGGCATGCGGTAGGCGGGCACCTGCCAGCCGCGATCGCGCAGCCGGTCCGCCAGGTCGTATAGCGACCAGTGCGGCGTACCTTTCAGCGTCCACGCGAACACCGGCAGGTCGCGCCCCTCGCCGAGCACTTCGAACGGACCGATCTCGCCGATCTGCCGGGCCAGGTTGACGGCCACGTCCTGACACGTCTGATGAATGCAACGATACCCCGACTTGCCGAGCCGGATCAGGTTGTAATATTGCGCCACCACCTGGCTGGCCGGGCGAGAGAAGTTGATGGCCAGCGTGGGCATGGTGCCACCCAGATAATCCACGTTGAAGATCAGGTCAGGATGCAAGTCGGACGCCTCGCGCCAGATCACCCAGCCCACGCCCGGATAGACCAGCCCGTACTTATGCCCGGAGGCGTTGATGGATTTCACGCGCGGCAATCGAAAATCCCACAACAGATCGGGCTGGATAAAGGGCGCCACGAAGGCGCCGCTCGCGCCATCCACGTGGATGGGAATGTCCAGGCCCGTCCGCTCCTGCAGCCGGTCGAGCGCCGCGCTCAGCCCGCTGACGTTTTCGTAGTCGCCGGTGAAGGTGCTGCCCAGCACGCTGACCACGCCGATGGTGTTCTCGTCGCAGGCCGCAGCGGCGCGCTCCGGGTCGGTGACGTATTCGTTGCCCTCCAGCGGCACGGCCCTTTCCTCCACGTCCCAGTAGCGCACGAATTTGTGCCAGCACACCTGGGTGTTGGTGCCCAGCACCAGGTTGGGCCGGTCCGCGGGCTTTCCCAGCTTGCGCATCTTCTCGCGCCAGCGCCACTTCAGCGCCAGGCCGCCCAGCATGCACGCCTCGCTCGAGCCGATGGTGGAGGTGCCCAGCGTGCCGGCGGGGTCGGGAGCGTGCCACAGGTCGGCCAGCATGTGCACGCAGCGCATTTCCAGCTCGGCCGTCTGCGGGTACTCGTCCTTGTCGATCATGTTCTTGTCGAACGTCTCCGACATCAGGCGCCCGGCTTCCGGCTCCATCCAAGTGCCGCAGAAAGTAGCCAGATTGAAGCGCGAGCTGCCGTCGAGGATGAGTTCGTCGTGGATCAGATGGTAGGCGGTGCTCGGCGGCATACCTTCCTCGGGGATGGCGTGGCGTGGCGACGGCCCCAGCAGCCAGTGACGCGCGTACATGGGGCGCATGCATCGGGTCAACTCGTGTCCCCTCTGGGCATGAGAAATGGCTGGGTCGTGGCTCATGGGTGTGATGTGTCCTCCCGGACTCCCCATGATAGCCTCGGCGCTGGCGCCTGGTTGGTGAATATTTGGCTAATGGTGGCGGGAGCTTGCAATGCTCCCGCCTGTATCGGTTGGTGTGCCGCTACCGGTGCTCCGCTTTCTGCGGGCTTCGGGCTGGCGCCTTTGCATTTCCACCGCTCGGAGCGGCTTTGGGGGCAGGCCGGCTCGGCGCCGCACGATAAGCGCGCGCTGCCGCGGGATGAGAAGCGCCCGCCGGTGGATGGTAGGCTCGCGCCGTTGCGGGACGGGAAGCACCGGCCGGTGGATGATAGGCTCCAGCCGCTCCCGGATGATAAGCTCCCGCCGCTCCCGGATGATAAGCTCCCGCCGCTCCCGGATGATAAGCTCGCGCCGCTCCAGGATGCCCGTAAACGGCGGTTTGTGCGGTCACCCCGGGGTGATAGCCGCCCGGCACGCCTCTTCCCGCATGCTCGAAGACGCCCCGGTTGTATCCGCCGAAATGACCCCGGTTGAACACCGTGGTGCTGCGGGAAATGTAAGTGTTGTGGTTATACACCACCACGCCGCCGCGCCAGTTCGGGGCCCAGGCATGATACCCCCACCCGTAATGACCAAAAAGGCCGATCCCAATGCCGATGCCGAAGCCAATCGCGATGCCCGCCCCCAGCACTACTCCGCGCGGCGGACCCCAATAATAACCGCCCCAGGCGGGAATCGGCGCGCCGTACACGCCCCATGGATTGTAGTAAGGAACATACACCAGCGCCGGATTCACCGGCTCAATCATCACCAGACCGCCGTTATAAAACACCCTCTCCTGCGGTGTGCTGCGGAGAGTGCCCGCCTGTTGCGCCTGATAGCGCATGGCCTGCACGGCATTCATCACATCGCCGGGCTGATTGTAATAGGCATTGCCAAGAGCCGCGGTCCAGCTGTTGTTGCGAGCCATGTTGTCGAGCACGGTGGGAAACTCGGCCAGGGCTTTCACGCTCGGATCCCAGGGCATGCCGTCTACGGCGGCGGCCAGTTGACCGGGAGGCATTCCACCGTTTTGATGAATCCAGTTGTCGGCGTCGTTGACCTGGCCGGGAAAGGTGGACGCGGTGAGCACTTGAGCCACCAGCGAGTCCGGATAGAGCGCGATCGGCGCTACCAGTTGGTCGAGTTGCATGGCTTCGAGCGGGGCATAAGCGCCCGGCGGAGGCCCCTGAGCATACAGGCCGGATTGTACAAACGGCACCAGCAGAACCGACAGCGCCACCGCAATCCATTGACGCAGACATGAAGTATAGTTCATCACTTACCTTCCTGATCCTCCTCAGAGTAGACGCAAACCGGATGCCGCGGTTGCTCTAAGTTGCGCTGGTCCGCCGTCGCGGCTGCTGTCGCTGTCGCCGGATCCGGTGAGCCGTGGATGCCGGCCCCCCGGCTACCGCTTCCCTGGGCGCCTCAATGTCCCCCGCCGAACACTCCGCCGAGCTGCAGCACGCGGTACACCACCAGCGCGAGCATCAGGATCAGGTAGCCGCGGAGACTCACCAGGGACCAGCGCACGCTCGCGGTCATGGGCATGCGGCCGAGCGCATCCGTATCCACCTTCTCCTCGGGCATGTCGTCCAGCGGGTGGATGACCAGGTAATGATTCAGTGTCGTGGTTGCCATGGCTAGTCTCCTTACTTAAACAGGTTGGGCGCGGTCACCTGCGCCGCGAGAATCAGCGACAGAGCGAACAGGAGCACGATAATCGTCGAGTTCACAATATTGTTCCAGGGCTTGTTGGCGTACTCGCCCAGCAGCTCCTTGTCGTTGAGCAGAAGCTGCAGAAAAATGAGGGCGGACGGCAGAATCACGCCGGCAAGCACCTGCACGCCCAGAATGATCAGTTGCAGCGGCGCGCGGGGAATCAGCACGATGGCGGCGGCCAGAGCCACACCCACCAGATACACGGCGTAAAACCCGCTGGCCTTTCTCCAGGGAAGCTGCAGGCTGTGCGGCCATCCCTTCACCTCGCCGTAGGCCCACGCGCTGGAGAGCGAAATGGCGGTGGCGCCCAGCACGGCGGCGTTGATCATCATCAACAGCACCACGTTGCGCACAAACGGGCCGGCGACGCGGCCAAGGTCCACGGCCATCTGCGCCGGATCGGTGAAGCTGAATCCGTGCACGCGCGAGGCGTTGCCCACCAGCATCATGCAGCCGGCCACCGTGATGGTGATGCACGCGCCGAGGAACGTATCGAGTCTTGCCCAGGGCACGTCGGCATAGCGGAGCCGCTTGTCGGCGATGCAGCTCTGCTGGAAGAAAAGCTGCCAGGGGGCGATGGTGGTGCCCACCACGGCGATCACCAGGAACATCAGGTCGGGCGTGATGCCGCCCGCCGGGATGGTCGGCACGAACGTGTTTCGCACTACTTCGGAGACCGCGGGATGCAGCTTCCAGGTGGCCACGAACCAGGCCAGATCCAGCAGGCACAGGAACACCACGGTGCGCTCCCAGCGGCGATAGCTGCCGGTGACGGCGATCAGGATCAATCCCGCGGCCGCCAGCGGAACGCCCACGCGCGGATCGACACCCATCTTGGCGAGGGCCAGATCGATGGCCGCAAACTCCGTGACCAGGGTGAGGAAGTTCACCACTTGCAGATCGACCAGCGAGAAGATCCCCCACCACTTGCCGAAGCGCTGGTAGATCATGGCGGCGTGGCCCTTGCCGGTGGCGATGCCCAGCCGCACCACCATCTCCTGGATGAAGTAACAGACCGGGAGCAGCAACAGCACCAGCCACAGCAGGTGCATGCCGTACTGCGCGCCCGCCTGCGTGTATGTCGAGACGGCGCCCGCGTCGTTGTCGGCCACCATGACGATGAGGCCGGGCCCCACCACCATCAGGAACGTCAGCAGATTGCGCGCCCACTTCGACCGCACCATGGTCCCGCGGACGGGTCTGGTCTCGACATCGACCTCGACCGCGGGAATCGCTATTGCCCGATTGGCCATGGCGCATCTCCTTCGCCACGCATGGTGATGACACACCACGCGCGCGCTGTTCGCACTGGCGGCGATGATGGACGCGCGTGCGTCCCGGCCGCCATCAGTTATCGCTTCGAAGGGGAAAAGCCTGCCTTCACCCTCCGCAAAATCTCGCGTGGAGATCGCGGCGGTGATGCCCGGCTATGCTGCAGGAGCCCGGCGGGTCACTACCCGCGATACCACAAATCTGTCTCCGTACTAGGAGGCTGGTCGTCGTTATGGTCCATACACTAATCCTGGAGACGGACGGAAGCTTCGCCGGGAAATGAAAAAGCCATTTCCCTAGCGGAGAAATGGCCGACTATCGCGAAGATGGCTGGCGGTTTCCCCACTGGACTAAGCTTCAGCACCGCACGCCGTAGAGGTTTCATAACCTCAGCCACGTTAGGGAAACCCTTAACCCGAGAATCCCTGGTCACCCACGTCTGGCATCTTTCGACACCTATGGGCAGTGGCCTGTTTGCCGCGCGGACGCCTCGCCTGCCGAGGATCCTTT
>CAYVPZ010000033.1:0-14712 GCA_964453955.1 uncultured Solibacteraceae bacterium
AACAGAGGAAAATTATTTTTGTCCTTTCTGACTGAGCTTCCAGAAGCTTTTCAGCGTGAGACCGGCCGAAACCAGCAGCACCAGCGCCAGCGCCACCTCCGCAATCACCAGCACGTCGCGCATTCGCCGGCCCGAGCTCGAGGAGGTGTTCCGTCCGCCCTCCTTCAACGCCTCATTGACGTCCGCGCGCGATGCCGTAATCGCGGGGACAAGGCCGAAGAGCAGCCCCGTGAGCAGCGACAGGGCGACGGTGAAAGCCAGCACCGTTCCGTCCACCACCAGATCCGGGCGCACCACGGTGTCGGTGCCTTGTCCGACGGGGATGGTAGCCGGAACCACGCGGTTCAGGAAATCGACGCCCCACACCGCCAGCAGGAATCCAAGCGCGCCGCCAAACACGCCCAGCAGCATGGTTTCCGCGAAAAACTGGCGCATCAGCATACGCCGGGTGGCCCCCAGCGCCGTGCGAATGGCCGTCTCGCGCCCGCGCGACGCCGCCCGGGCCAGCATCAGATTAGCCAGGTTGGTGCAGGCGATCAAAAGCACCAGTCCCACCGCCCCCAGCAGCACCAGCAGAGCGGGACGGACGTTCTCCACCATCACTTCCTGCATGGGCGTGATGCTGGCGCCCCAGTCCTTCATGCGCGGCTCCGCATGGTCGATGCGATGAACGATGGTGTCCAACTCGGCTGAAGCCTGGCGATAGGGAATGCCCCGTTTCACCCGCCCCAGGACAGTAAATGACTTGTCCATGCGCTCGCGGCGGCGCAGATCCCCGGTGGACCAGGGCGCGAACGCGTCGGCGGGAAGGGGCAGCCAGAAGTCCTGCGGCATGACGCCGATGATCGTGTACGGGATGTCGTCCACGATCACCCGGCGTCCGATTACCGATGTGTCATTGCCGTACAGTCTATGCCAGCCGTTGTAAGAAAGGATGGCGACGCGGTTCTCAAACCCCTCGGCCGAGTTGAAATCGCGGCCAAGCATGGGCTTTTTGCCCAGCATCCGGAACACGTTGGTGGTGACGCGCAGGGCCGGGAGCTGCATCGGCTCGCCGAATCCCAGAACGGTGCCGGTTCCGTTCTCCAGCAGGGCGAGGTCATCCAGAGTCTTCGCCTGTTCCCGAAAATCGGCGTAATCCGGGCCGGAGATCCCAATCTGCTGCCAGCCCTGGGCGGGGCTCGCTTCGAAGATGACGCCAATGCGGCCGGAGTCGGCGTAGGGGAGCGGGCGGAGCAGCACCGAGTTCACTACGCTGAATATCGCGGAATTGGCCCCAATGCCGAGCGCAAGCGCCGCCAGCGCCACTGTCGTGAAACCCGGGCTCTTCCGTAACAGGCGCAGCCCGAAACGTATGTCGCGCATGAATTCGGACATGATCGGTCTGTGCAAAGGCACGCCGCGCTCCACGCCCAAACCATTGAATACACGTAACCTGTGCCCGGATACGGCGTCGCCGCGTGTCCGTTTTCGGGACCCTCCGGCCGGAAGCGGAATCAGCAGTGGAAAGCCGTTCCTATCCCTTGGCCTTCTTTTTTCCGCTGCCTGGGGGCCGGCCGCGCCGCTTCGGCTTCGCGGCTGCCGCAGCGGCGGTTACCTCGCTCAGCCACTTGGGAGGACGTCCCCGCCTTTTGCCCTGGGCCGCTCCCAGCCTCTCCAGGCTGACGATGGCTAACTCCACCTGCTCGCGCTCCGCCCGGAGCTCTTCGAGAATCTTGTTAATATCCATGCGATTACTAATGTCGCACGTCCATAACGCCCGTGGCGAGTGGATAAGTCAGAAGTCTGAACAGCTGCGTCACCGAATCGTCGCGGGGCCGGCCGCGACCAGCGGTGCTACACTGGCGAACGTAAGCGTATGAGGATTCTCATCGTCGAGGACGAGAAGCGTATTCAGGATTTCCTTTCGCGAGGTTTGGAGAGCGCCGGGTACGCCGTGGACGTGGCCGGCGACGGCGCCACCGCGGTCAACCTGGTGCACGGGGCCGAGTACGACCTGGTCATCCTCGACCTCATGCTGCCGGACACCGACGGCCTCACCGTCCTGCAGAAGATTCGCAACCGCAAAGCCAGCCCGCCGGTGTGCATTCTCAGTGCGCGCGACGCCGTGGACGACCGCGTCAAGGGCCTCGAACTGGGCGCCGACGATTATCTGGTGAAGCCGTTCGCTTTCGTCGAGTTGCTGGCGCGCGTGCGGGCGCTTCTCCGCCGCGGCCAGCCCACCCCTGAACGCCTCCAGGTGGGCGATCTCGCGCTCGATTGCATCCGCCGCAAAGTCACCCGCGGCGCCGACCCCATCGAGCTGGCGCCCAAGGAATTCAGCATCCTCGAGTACCTGATGCGCAACCGCGGCCGCCCTCTCAGCCGCACCATGATCGTCGAGCATGTCTGGGACATGGACTACGACGGCCTCACCAACATCGTCGACGTCTACATCCGCCACCTGCGCAGCAAGATCGACGACCTTTATCCCGAGAAGATGATCCACACCGTGCGCGGCATCGGCTACATGCTGGACATTCCCGAGAAGGGCGCCGAACAACCCCCCGCCCAGGCGGCGCAGAATACCTGATCGCGCAGGCCGGAATGACAAGCTGGGTCAGAGTGCGGGGCTGGGCTGGGCGGGCTCTCCGGCTCACCCGCAGCCTGCGTTTCCGCCTGACCCTCAACTACGTGCTTTTCTTCTCCCTGTTGCTGGTCATGATTGGGGCGCTGTTCTATCCTCTGCTCCGCAACATCATGTACGAGCAGGTGGACGAGACGCTGGATGAGGAGTGGGGCGAAGCCAAAGGTTATCTGCACTACGAACCGTACGGCTGGGACTGGTTCTATGACGCTTCCGAAGCGGAGGAGCGGGTTATCGTCCCCCGGCTCCAGAGCGTGTTCATGCTGGCCGACAGCGATGGCAATCCCATTAACACCGCGCACATCGCGGTGGCCGACGTCTACCGGTCCATTGGGATAGAGCCCCCCGCCGAAATCCGCGGCAGGCTGCAGCGCCTACTCCGTTCCAAACAGGAGTATGAGACCCGCACCGACCGGGATGGGATTCGCCGCCGGATTCGCACCGGCGTGCTCACCGATAAATTCGAGCGCCCTTACTACATGGCCATCTGCCGGTCCGTCGCCGAAGAAGAACGGACACTGCAAGGCATCACCACGCGATACCTCAGACTGGTGCCGTTCCTGATTGTCCTGAGCAGCATCTGGGGATGGTTCATGGCGGGCCGGGCGCTGCGGCCCGTGAACTCGGTGGCGCAGGCCGCGCAGCGCATCTCCGGCTCGAACCTGAGCATCCGCATCCCCTCGCGCGGCGCCGGCGACGAGCTCGACCATCTGGTGGCCACCTTCAATGGCATGATGGATCGCCTCGGCGCTTCCTTCGAAAAAGTGCGCCAGTTTTCCACCGACGTTTCGCATGAATTGCGCACCCCGCTGACGGTGATCCGCGGCCAGCTCGAGGTGGCGCTGCTCAGCGCCAAAAACGAAGAGCAGTATCGCGAGGCCATGCTGGCGGCGCTCGAGGACGTGGAGCGTCTCTCGCAAATCGTGCGCGCGCTGCTGCTGTTGTCGCAATCCGAGACCGGACAGCTTGTGCTGCAGAAGAGCGAGCTGGATCTGGCGGCCATGACCCATGATTTTGTGGAGGAGTTCCAGATCTCCGCCGAGGAGAAACACATCCGGCTGACCACCGATCTGCCCGAGACATGCCCGCTGATCGGGGATCGCATCCAGCTCGAGCGCCTGCTCTCGAACCTGCTGTCGAACGCGATGAAGTACACTCCCGAGGGCGGCAGCGTGCACGTGCGCCTGGACCGCGAGTTCCGGGTGGCCGGAACCGAACCCGCCACCGTGCGGCTGAGGGTGGAAGACACCGGCGTGGGAATCCCCGCCGAACACCTGCATCATATTTTCGATCGCTTTTACAAGGTTCCTTCCGTCGATTCCGAGAAGGGCCTCGGCCTCGGGCTCAGCTTCGTGGCATGGATCGTCAAGGCGCACGGCGGCGCCATCGACGTCGAAAGCCGGGTGAATGAAGGCACGCGCTTCACGGTGACGCTTCCCGCCGGCGTTCGAACCGCCACCGCGATGGCGCCGCTGCCGGTCGCCGAAACCGAGCCGCGAAGGTGACAGAGCGGCGCCCGCGTGCCCTACACTGGTTGAGTGGCCGCACACGTCGATGTAAGCACGCGAGAAAAAGAGGGCATCACCATCCTCGACCTGAACGGACGTCTGGTGGTGAGCGAAAGCCTGAACGTACTGCGCGAGACCGTCAATCAACTGCTCCGTGAGCGCCGTTTGATGATCGTGGCCAACCTTGCCGGTGTGGATTACATCGATAGCACCGGTCTGGGAACGCTGGTGGTCTGTTACACCACGCTCCAGCGGGCCGGCGGCGCGCTGAAGTTGTGCGACCTGAACCGCCGCAACCTCGAACTACTCCTGCTGACCAAGCTGTCCACGGTGTTCGAGCTGTTCAACGACGAGCAGAGCGCCATCAACAGTTTCTTCCCGGAACGCGAGATTCAGCATTTCGACATCCTCAGCTTCGTGCAGGATCAGAAGCCGAAAGTTCAATAGACGGGACCGCAGGGCCGGGCCAGGCCATTTCCGATGGCCTCGTCCAGCATGCGCTCGAGTTCGTGCCCGGCTTGCCCGGACGCCTGGCCAAACTCGTCCTGGAGACGCCCCAGAACCTCCTGCCTGCTCGCGAGCTCGGCCATTCTCCTGGCGATCTCTTCCTCATGGCTGCCCATGCTCGCCTGTGCTTCCTCGAGGCGGCTCTGCATCTGGGCCAGTTTCGCCTGCAGTTGCGCGAGTTGCTCCGCGGTCGGCTCGTGCGCGCGGAGGTGTTCTTCGACCTTCTTTAATTCGCCCTCGATCCGCCGTGTGTCGCCCAGTTTCTCCATGGCTTCCGACTTGAGTTTCTCCTCGCCGGCGAGCGCCTCCAGTTGCGTGGTGAGCGCCGCCTGCTTGTTCGACAGATCATCCACGGGCGCGTAGAGTTCGCGAGCGCGCTGCAACAAGCCGGCGTCGCTGATCACCCAGGACCTGTTGCCCCGGCGGATCCAGATCATGTCCTGTTTCGCGCGCTCGTACGCGGCCCGCGCCTCCCGCAGATCGTCGCCGCTCAGGCTCGCTCGGGCGGCGCCATCGTGGAAGATGGCCCACGCCACGCCGGGTTCCTCTGGCCGCGGGGCCGGGGCCGGAGCCGGCTCGGGCATGGCGGACGGCTTCGGTGCGGCTGCCGGGGCAGGCGGCGCTCCCGGCGGCGCCGGAGCGGCAGGCCGGTTCTGGAGCGCCGCCACCATAACAACCGACCCGGCCGTCAGCACTAGCACGGCGATTCGCGTGGTGCGCCGCAGACGAGCGCGGATCGGGCCCCCCACGAGTATGCGATCGATGCGCCGTTCCGCGGAGCCGCCCTGGGCCATGGCCAGCCCCTCCATCACCAGCGGCTTTCTTCCCGCGCGAAAAAAGTCCAGCACGATGGCCGCGTACGCGGATCGATCCATGGTCTCAGCCACGGCCGAATCGTCGCTGGCGCACTCAGCCAGCTCGGCCAGGTGACGCTCCAGCCACCACGCCACCGGGCTGAACCACAGCATCGCGCGATGCAGACGCGCCGCCACCCGGACTAGTCCATCGCGCCGTTCCACGTGCGAGCGCTCGTGGGCCAGCACCGCCCGCAGCCTCTCACTCTCCCACTCCCTCCAGCTTTCCGGCAACAGGACCACCGGGCGGAAGATCCCAGCGGTAAGCGGCACGCTCACCCGAGCCGATTCCAACACCCGCAGGCCGCGCATCGGACGAATTCTGTCCTCCACCGGAGTGGCCGCGCGGATGACGCGCCGGGCGAGGATCAGACCAGTGAACAGGCGCGCCAGCAACAGCAGCGCGCCAGCAGCCCACAGGCTCAGCGCCGCCTCCCGAAGGTAACTGCGCCGGGTGGCGGCCATTCTCACCGGGGCCGTCGTTGCCCGCGGGACAGGCGGCAGGACGATGGGAGCCGCAACGGATACGCGCGTCAACCTGGCGGGCGGTGACAACGGTGGCAGCAGCGGCGGCGTCAGCGGCCGTACCGCCGGCAGTACCAGCGCGCCGCACAGCAGGGCGCTCCACAGCGCCAGCCGCGTGCGGATGTCGCGAATTCGGAAAGTGGCGGCAACCAGGCCGGCCGCGCCCGCGAGCAATGCCCCGCGCGCGGCCCAATCCAGCAGGAATGACAGCACCATCATGATTTCTTCCCCTTCCTGCCAGCCGCGATCTTCGCGGCCAGCCGCTGCAGTTCTTCCCGGTCCAGGACCTTATGGTCCACCATGCCCACCAGCAGTTCCTCCACCGACCCGCGGCAGAAGCGATCGATGATCTGCCGCACCGCGTGCGCCGCCACCCTCCGCGGCGGATCGCAGGGCTTGTACAAGTTGGTACGGCCCTCCACCGAATGGGTCACGTATCCCTTGGCTTCCAGCCGGCTGAGCACCGTGCGGACCGTGGAGTCCTTGAGCGGGTGGTCGGGGGCCAGCGCCTCCCGGCAGGCGTCGGCGGTGCAGGGCGCGGCCTGCCAGACGTGATCCATGACGCGCTGTTCGAGTTCGCTCAGCGCTTTGCGGCGGATGTTCAGTACGCTACGCATTGTAACGCTACAAATTGTAGCGTAAATGCGGCGGCCGAGTCAATGGGAATCTTCGCGCTCGCGGAGGACCGCGTCGATGCGGTTCATAAGCCCCATGTACTCTTCGATCTCCGCCTCCGAGTAGCCCTCGGCAACGGCGGTCTGGCGGCCCGTGGCCAGCCACTCCGCCAGTGTTTTTCGCTGGCAGGCGACGCGCACGTCCTCCCGCGACAAGGCTACGATCCAGTGCCTCGATCCGCGCATCTGGATCGCTTCCGACAGGATGGTTCCGGCGAGGTTGGCGCCGTCGATACAGGCGCCCTCGATGCTGGCGCCGGTGAGGTTGGCGCCGTCGAGATTGGCGCCGTCCAGGTTGGTGCGGTCGAGCCTGGCGCCGGTGAGGTTGGCGAAGGCGAGATTGGCCTCATAGAGATTGGCGCCGTCCAGATTGGCGCCCGCGAAGTTCGCGCCGGTGAAGTTGGAGCTGATGAGGCAGGTGTCGGCGAGGCTGGCGCCGGCCAGGTTGGCGCCGTAGAGGTTCGCGTTGCTGAGGTTGGCGCCGGTGAAGTCGGTTCCGGCCAGCCAGGCGGACTCCAGGTGCGCGAAAGAAAGGTCGGCGCGAGTGAACCTGGCGCGACCGAGGCTGGCTCCGGCCAGTTGCGCGCCCACCAGACCGGCCTCGGCAAAGCTCATCCGCAACGCACCGACCGCTTCCACGAGGGCACTCCTGAGCGACTCGGCCTCGCACTCATGGAGCACCCGGTCGCCGCCAAAACTCCTGATCTGTATGTTCACGGTTATGGCGTGCCAGTATAAACGACGGGGATTTCCTGGGCGCCGGGAACGGGGGGCCGGTCCGAATCGGTACCCATGCGAGTGCCGTCCGGAAGCTTCCACTGGTGGGGGACGTTCGGCATATTGACGTTGCCCAGATCGGGATCGTTGAACAGCGCCTCGCCTCGCTGGTAGCGGGAGAAATTCGCGCTGGTCCGGTCGTGTGTGTTCATGTAGTTCTGAAAGGTCTCGTTGATGGACGCGGAAACGGCGTTATTGACGGCGGCGAGGATGGCGCTCTGCTGGGCCGCGGCGGCGCCCACGGCGGCCAGCCATTGCGGATTGACCCGCAGCGAACCGGTCAGGGCGCCCAGAAGATACCACGCGTCGAGGGCCTGCTGGTCGCTGTGGGCGATATAGCCGGCCAGCGACTTTACCTGCCAGATGGCGTTGCCGGGCAGTTCCACCAGTTCGGTGGCGGCGAAGACATAGCCGATAACCGGAGTGCCCTGGTAGCTGCATTGGAACTGCGCTTCGCCCGCCCGCAGCGATTGCCGCAGGTCGGCGCCCGCGTACTGGATCCGCTGCGCCGCCTGGGGCAGGTCGCGAGGATATACGCTCAGCCCCGTGCAACTCTGGCCCATCAGCTGCCTCGCGTAGCCGGCGGCGAAATCGGCGCCGGCAATATAGTCCCGCAGGATCACGTTCGTCGTGCCCATCGGGACGGTGTCGCCCGGGCAGTATCGTCGCGTCGCCCGGCAGGAGAAGGCAGTGCCCTGGTCCATGGGCCGGTACAGTCCGGAATTCGGATCGCCGATAAAAAGGTAAATAGATGCGTCCGGGGCGGTCGCGTTTACAAACGAGCGCGTGTCGGCGGTGGAATAGGAAATCGAGCGGCCCTGCACCTTCCATCCCGCGGGGACCAGAAGCGAAAAGGCGTTCTGCGCCGGATCGCGGAAGATAGTCCAGCGGGTGGCGGCGACGCCCACGGGCGCGGATGTCCCCGGCGCCTGGCCGTGCATGGCGCCGGTCAGCAGAAGCAGACAGCCCATGAGTCGCAAAGCGGGCCGTGGCAATGCGTCTTTGGCGGTGTGATACATGGGCAGAAATTATAGCATTGGGTCGCCCGCGCCCAGAAGGCGCCGCAGCGTCCGCAGCCCCTCCACGATCTTCCTGCGCTGCCCCGGGCTGGCGCGCTCGAGCGCTTCCACCAGCGGCTGCACGGCGATTTCCGGCAGCTTGTCGCGCACGAATTCGCGAACCGCCGCGCTGACCGCAATGCGGCTGCGGCGGCCGTCCCCGGCATCCGGCTCGCGGGCCACCATGCCGCGCTTCTCCAGCCGGTCCACGATCCCCGAAACCGTGCTGTGCGCCAGCCCCGCCTGCCTGCTGAGTTCCTTCAGGCTCAGGCCATCCGAGCGAACCAGGATTTGCATGATGCCGCGTTGTGGCGCGGTCAGCTCGCCTCTGGCGATCTCGGCGGCCAGCGGTCTTTGCAACGTGCGCCGGATCGCGCGCAGGTCGCGGTCAATCTCCTCGGCCACTTCGGTGAGACCGGCCGGCTTGCTCCTGTTCACCACACCCATGGAATCAGAGCCTTCACTCGTCGTTGATACAAGGCGTATTCCGCGCGGAATTCCTGTTCCATGAATGCTTCCTCGATGCGCGATTTGAGCCGCCAGCCGAGCAACGCCACCGCAACCCCCAGCAGCGCTCCCACCCGGTTGTACACGATTGCAGCCCCCAGCAGGGCCAGCGCGAAACCGGAATAAATCGGATGCCGGACCACGGCGTACGGGCCGCTCCGGATGAGCGTGTGATCCTGCTTGACGGTCACGGTTCCGCTCCAGTTCCGGCCCAGCGTGATGCGCGCAAAAACGGCGATCCCGATTCCGGCCACGGTGATCCCGACGCCCGTCCATTGCACCGCCGGCGTTGCCGGAAGGAAGAGTGCATTCAGTGGGCCGGGACGAAATGAGTCTCCAAAAACGAGGCCAAACGCCAGCGCCACGATGGCCACATGCACCAGACGCCAGACCGCCGGCTCATGGCGTCTGGTCTGCTTCGTGGTCAGCGCGCCGGCGGCCCAGACGATGCCGACGACGATCCAGAGCGAAGTGATCAGTTGATGAGGTTCGAATTGCATATGATGTCGTATACGACACGTCGTATACGACATCATAGTACAACGAACCCCCATGCGGCGCAAGAGCCTTGTGCGTACCGTGTGCAAGCCGCTACGCTGGTTGTTTCGACATGGCGAACACTCCCATCACGGTCGCGTACGGCGACGGCATCGGCCCCGAAATCATGGCCGCCACCCTGCACATCCTGCGCGAGGCGGGCGCGCGCATCGACACTGAAATCATCGAAATCGGCGAAAAGGTCTACTTGCGCGGCAACAGCGCCGGTATCGACCCTTCCGCCTGGGAATCCCTGCGCCGCACCCGCGTATTCCTGAAGGCGCCCATCACCACCCCCCAGGGCGGCGGCTTCAAGAGCCTCAACGTCACCACCCGCAAGACGCTGGGCCTCTACGCCAACGTGCGCCCCTGCGTCTCCTATCACCCTTACGTGCAAACCAAGCACCCGAAGATGGACGTGGTGATTGTCCGCGAGAACGAAGAGGATCTCTACGCCGGCATCGAATACCGCCTCAGCCCGGACGTCACTCAGACGCTCAAGCTGATCTCGCGCCCGGGCTCGGAGAAGATTGTCCGTTACGCCTTCGACTACGCCCGCCGGCACGGCCGGAAAAAGGTCACCTGCTTCACCAAAGACAACATCATGAAGATGACCGACGGCCTGTTCCACAAAGTCTTCGATGAGATCGCGGCCGAATATCCGGACATCGAGAAGGAACACTGGATTGTGGACATCGGCGCGGCCAAAATGGCCGACACGCCGGAGGTCTTCGACGTCATCGTCATGCCCAATCTGTACGGCGATATTCTCTCCGACGTGGCCGCGCAGATCGCCGGATCGGTGGGTTTGGCGGGATCGGCCAACATCGGAACGGGCGCGGCCATGTTCGAGGCCATTCACGGTTCCGCGCCGCGGCGCGCCGGCCAGAACCTCGCCAATCCTTCCGGCCTGCTGCTGGGCGGCGTGCTGATGCTGGTGCACATCGGCCAGCCGGACATTGCCGGGCGCGTGCACAATGCCTGGCTGCGCACCATTGAGGACGGCGTCCACACCTACGACATTTTCGTGGAGGGCGTGAGCCGGCAAAAGGTGGGCACGAAGGAATTCGCCGATGCCGTGGTGGCGCGGCTGGGCCAGCAGCCCGAGACGCTGAAGACCGTCCGCTACGCCGAGGCTCCGCCGGAATCGCCGCGCGCTGAGGCTCCGTCCGTTCAGCGCGTCGTCGAAACGCGCATCGACGGCATCGACGTGTACGTGGGCTGGCCCTCCGCCGATCCGAACGCCCTGGCCGCGAAGATCGAGGCCGCTGGCGGCGACGGCCTGAAGCTGACCATGATCTCCAATCGCGGCGTCAAGGTGTGGCCCGAGGGTTTCTCCGAGACCTTCTGCACCGACAGCTTCCGTTGCCGCTTCACCGCCGCCGGGGGGACCACGGTGGCGAAAACCATCGCGCTGCTGGCCCGCGTGGACGCGCTGGGCATCGAGATCGTGAAAACCGAGGGCCTGCGCAGCTACGACGGCCAGCCGGGCTACTCGCTGGCGCAGGGGCAGTGAGTATGGCGGAATCCCCGAACCACCCGCTGGTCGGAATCCTCATGGGCAGCAAGTCCGACTGGGACACCATGCGGCACGCTCACGAGACCCTGGACAAGTTCGGCGTGGCCCACGAATCGCGCGTTATTTCCGCGCATCGCACTCCGCACCTGGCCAGCGAGTACGCCAGCACGGCGGAGGCGCGCGGCCTGCAGGCGATTATTGCCGGCGCGGGCGGGGCGGCCCATCTCGCAGGGGTCATCGCCGCGCACACGCTGCTGCCGGTGCTGGGCGTCCCAATGGAGTCGGCCGCGCTCAAGGGCATGGACTCGCTGCTGGCGACGGTGCAAATGCCCGGCGGAATCCCGGTGGGCACGCTGGCCATTGGCCGGGCCGGCGCCACCAACGCCGCGCTGCTGGCGATTGCGATGCTCGCTCTGCACGACGCGGAATTGCGCGACAAGCTGCGGCGCTATCGCGAGAACATGGCGGCGATCGTGCAAAATGAAGTACTGGAATAGCACGCGCCACGTGCTCCTGGCTATGGTGCTGGCCGTGACGGCGCAAGCAGCGGACGTGGCCGGCCACTACGTCCTGCACAACGTCATGGAGGTGGGTTCCGAGTTACTGCTGAAGCCCGACGGCACTTTCGAGTTCGCGCTCGCCTATGGCGCCGCCGATTATTATGCGAAAGGCGTCTGGCGAGCCGAAGGCGGTGCGGTCATACTAAACACCTCCGGCAAGGACGAGCCGCCTTTCCGCTTCACTCGCAGCGCCGCCTCCAAATCGCCAGGCACCCGCGTCTGGGTGCTCGCACCCAACGGCGAGCCCGCGCCGCAAATCGAGGTGGCCCTGAAGACGGTCGCGGGTTATTCCGAAGCCACCACGTCCGACGATGGCAAAGCCGAATTCCCGGACAAGAACGGCGCCACTTCGGCCTTCCTGCGCATCAGCGTCTATCAGATCCAGGCCGGCCCCTTTGCGCTGAATCCCGCGCACAACGACTTCTACTTTGAGATCAATGGAGATGCGATTACCCGCGTTCCCTTCAAGGACGAGCGGCTGGTCATCGAGGGCACAACACTGGTGATGCGCCACTTCGGCGCCGATCACCCCATGCGTTATGAGAAGCAGTGAACAGCGGTTACGGGCGGGGTCCGGCTACGGAATTTCAGTGTCCTGAATCATTCTCTTCCTGTTGTTAGATTACCATGGCGGGGCTGGCGTCGCAGGATTCGGCGTCGATCACCCGGGCCGGTACTTCCTGACATCTTCGGCATAGCGTTTCGCCTTCACCTGGAGGTCGTTCAAACCCGCCGGCACATTCTTGAGATGCCCCTCGAAAGCGTCCACGTCAAACTCCGGTTTCGTCCCATACCAGTACCCGAAAAACGGCCGGTCCCACTCGAACGCCAGCACCATGCGCAGCATCAGCATCAGAGAAAGACAGCGACGGAACGAGTCGCCGGAGTTGGGCGCGGCGCCGTCCACCCAGGCCAGAAACTCGGTCTCGGCGGCCACGAACAGCGCGCTGCAGGAGCCCGGAGGGGGCGTGGCGGGCGCCGGGGTGACTCGAGCGGGCGGGGCGGGCGCCACGAATTCCGCGCGAAACCTCGGCAGGCTCACTGGCTTCTCCAGGATGTCGGCAATCTCGTCCACCCGCTTGTCGTCGACCCAGCTCTCAATCTGGCCCCACAGTGGAATCCAGATGGCGTTGAGCAGCTCCTCGCTCTTCTTCTCGCTCAGGAACCAGCCGCCTTTCTCCCGCAGGACACGCATGCGCATCCAGAACATGACGAAGTAGTAGAAGACGCGTTCGCGCTGCCGCGGGTTGGCCAGGTCGTTCGCCGCTTTGTTCAGACTGAAGATGCTGCGCGCCACCCCCATGTAGTAACGCCGGATGTAGTCGAACAGCTTGCCGAGCTGCTCCTTCCAGACCTCGAACTCCTTCTCGCGGTCCTGCCCCCACAATTGCCAAAGCGCGCCGCCGATTCCGATCACCAGCGGCAGGGCCAGCCAGCTTGCCGCCCATGCCAGCAACTCGCCAATGCGCGTGGTCACTTCCACCGGCTCCAGAGTCACCGCCCGCACGTACGACCGCGTAGCATTGGGAGCTGTCGTTTCGGACCAGCGGTAGATGGCCAGCAGTCCGAAACGTCCGTAGTCCGCCGGGTTCAGCGCGGCGTGCACATGAATCGATTCGCCGGGTTTGATGGCGCCAGGAAGAGAGACCGCAACGTTCTTTCCTGGAGCACAGGCCGGCGCGCCGTCCAGCCAGCAGGGCCCGCTCTCGTCCAACCCCGGCGCCTGGAATTCGATGGCCAGCCCGTCGGCGGCATTGGCGCTCCCGTTGGTGAAGCTCAGGTTCACCTGAATGGGCTGGTCCTTGTATACGCGGACGCGGTCGATCCACATGGCCGCGGCCAGCAGCCCGGCGCTGGAGGACCCCGGCACGGAGACGTAGCGGGCGCGTGCCGGATTGGCCGACGGCCGCAGCAGAATGGTAGCGATCCGGTAGACCGCGGCCGTGACCAGCCCCGCCCCGACGAAGGCCAGGGCGATAAACATCGGGATTTTACGAATGCGCAGCATAACCGCGAGGCGAAATCCCAGGGTTCATTATGCCTTACCGAACGGGCCCGGCGTCAACGCACAACAGGGTGAGATAATAAACGGTTGTGGAGCAAACCCGCGAGTGGCTGAGGAAGGCTCGCCGCGTAGCCGTACTCACAGGGGCCGGTGTTTCCGCTGAGAGCGGTGTCCCCACATTCCGAGGTAAAGACGGACTCTGGAAGCATTACCGTCCGGAGGATCTGGCCACGCCGGACGCTTTCTCCCGCGACCCGAAGCTGGTGTGGCAATGGTATAACTGGCGCCGCGGTCTGGTGGCGCACGCCCAGCCCAATCGCGGCCATTACGCACTGGCCGACATGGAACGTCAGGCCCGGGATTTTACGCTGATTACGCAGAACGTGGACGACCTGCACGAACAGGCCGGCAGTAAAAACGTCATGAAGCTGCATGGGGACATCTGGCTGGTGCGCTGTCTCTCCTGCGCACGGGAGTGGATCGACACGCGTCCCACCATCGCCGAATTGCCCCCGCTATGCTCCTGCGGCGGGCTGCTGCGGCCCGGCGTGATCTGGTTCGGCGAGGAATTGCCGGCGGGCGTCTGGGATCGCGCCGAGAAGGCCGCGCGCAAGGCCGATCTGCTTCTGGTGATCGGCACCTCCGCCATGGTGTATCCGGCTGCGGGCCTGGTGCGCGTGGCCAAGTGCGCCGGAGCGAGGGTGGTGGAAATCAATCTTGCCGAGACCGTCATCACCAACCAGATCGACGCGTTTCTTCCCGGTCCCTGCGGAGAGTTGCTGCCCAAACTGATCGCATGAAAATCTGTTATCTGGATGCCTTTTCGGGGCTGAGCGGCGACATGACTGTCGGCGCGCTGATCGACGCCGGCGCGGACTCGATCGCCCTGTTCGACGCGCTCGGCGCTCTCGGAGCCGGCGCGCAGTTCAGCGTCGAAAAGACCAAACGCCGCGGCATTGCGGCCTCGAAGTTTCACGTCACCGGCGGCGACGGCAAAACGCATCGCCATCTTTCGCACATCGTGAAGATGATTGACGCCGCGCCGCTCCCCGTGC
>CAYVPZ010000034.1:0-14454 GCA_964453955.1 uncultured Solibacteraceae bacterium
GCGCCTCCATCGAAACCTTCAAATGAGGGTGGGTTCAGAAATAGTGTTCTCATCCTGTACTCCTTTGAGCTTACGGTAGTTCCACCCTGAATTCAACGAAGGAGCCAGGGGGCCTTACTGGTCGTCGCCACCGCTGGCGGCATTGGCGCCGTCGTCGTCCGGCGCGAGGGTGTAATTGTTGAAATTGATGCTGATCAGAACCGGCCCGACGATGCGCGTCTGCACGACGCTCTCGATGTGCTGCGGCCGGGACACCCCGTCCCGGAGGTCGTAGGTGCGGACAAAGTCCATCTTCTTGAAAAAGATGGACGGGTTTTTCACGAAGCGGCCCTGCTCGCGCAGGGGCATCGAGGTCTGCGGATCGATCCAGACCTCGCCCTTGAAAAAGCCGACCTGCTTCTTTCGCGGCGTGACGCCCAGTATGTATACCTGCTGGCCATCGCGATCCTGGATGCCATGAAATTTGAATTTGTAGTTGGCCGGCGTGATGCTCAGATCCTGCCCGGTGCCCTGGGCCTGCACCTCGGCAGTCAGGTAGCGCGCAATGACGTCGTTCTTGATGGTGGCGTCGCCGCTGAAGCCGAGCGCGCGATACGTAACCTGGCCCACCTTGGAGATGCTCCGCAGCGCATGCATGCGGCCTTCCTTCTTCAGCTTGGGGAGCTTTGCCTCGATGTCCACGTCGCTCCGCAGCCCGCGCATGGCGGCCCGCTGGGTCTCGCTGGCGGTCAGATAATGCTGCAAAACCGCGGCTTCCGCCGTATCCATGCCCGGCGGCTCGGCCTGCAGTAATGCGGAAGAAACAAGTACGGCAAAAATGATTCCTAGATAGCTCAACTGAAACCTCAGAGCCCGGTGCCACTGGGTCCGGGAATCCCCCAACGTTCCTATTACCTTACCAGAGTGGCGATATGCCACAGCCGTCACTCTGTTGGATGTGAACCTTTACTTTGAGGATACGTCAAACCTGGGGCGCTTCTTGTCTGGATTTGTAAAGACCTGTGGAATGAATAGATTACGGTCGTGGCCCAGCCCTGCCGAGCCGCGACCCTAATCGCTTTCCCGAGCGAACTCTAACCGTTGCCAAGGTACATGACGTGGACGTAGGTGCCCAGCCTTACGTTGTACGCCAGATACCAGCCCACGTGGTCGGGGTCTTCGTAGAGGACGATGGTGTCGGTGCCCCAGAGCCAGTCGCCGCAGAACCCGAGGTCGGGATCGGCCACGCTGAAATAAAAGCCCCCGAACCAGAAGCGGCTGGGGCCGCCGCCCTCGATACGGAACGCGTGGCCGGGGCCGAACCCGCCCGGGAAGTGCCCATGCTGCCAGGGCTGGTCCAGATGGTACCTGGGGTCGTTACGGCCGCTGTCGTGTCCAACCCACTTGTCGTTGGCGTGGACGTGGGGAGCCGTGGGGTGTCCCGCCTTGTCGGCATACGAACGGTTTGGGACCACGGCTTTGCCCTTGCCCCGCACGGGGGCCGGCCCGTGAGCCGGAATGTGGCCACCACCAACACCCTTTTCCTCGCCCCTGCCCTGGACGAAGGCGACGAGCGAGAACGTCAACAACAATGCAAAAGGAAGTTTCTTCATGGTTGGTTCTCCAGTTGGATAGTCTACCCTGTTTGGACGTCGTCACGCCAGAGATTGAGACACCTCCTCCAGCACGTCCGCGGCCCGCTCCGCCGCTGCGGGACGGGCCAGTGCTCGGGCGTTGGCGGCCATCTGATCAAGCAGGGGCCGTGCAGCCGCCAGCTCGCAGACTTCCCGCACCAGCCGTGCGCCGGTCATCTCGCTATCGAGCACCAGCCGGGCGGCGCCGGCGCTCTGGAAAGCCTCGGCGTTGTGGAGCTGGTGATCGTCGGTGGCGAAAGGGAAGGGAACCAGGATGGCCGGCTTTCCCGCCGCGGCCAGTTCCGCCAGCGCCCCCGCGCCGGACCGGCAGACGATGAGATCGGCCTCGGCGAACGCGGCCGGCATATCGTGGATGAACGGGACTACCTTGCCATCGAGGCCGGTCCGGGCAAAATCGCGCGCGATCTCCTCGTAGGGGGCCACCGAGCCGGTCTGATGAATAATGCGGACCTCGGCGCCTGTGTCGCGGAACAGTTCCCAGCTCTGCTGTGCCGCATTGTTCAACGTGCGCGAGCCGCGGCTGCCACCCGTGATCAGCAAACTCAGGCGCGATTCGTGCCGCTTTGGCGGCAGCTCGAAAAACGCGCGCCGAACCGGCACGCCGATCACCTCGGTGCGGCCTTTGGGAAAGAACCGGCTGGTCTGGGGGAAACTGACCAGGGCGCAACGGACGAACCGGGCCATGTGCCGGTTGGTGAATCCCGGGATGGCGTTGGGCTCCATGGCCACCATGGGCACGCCGCGGAGGGCGGCTGCGATCATCACCGGTCCGGCCACGTACCCGCCCATGCTGAACACCGCGGCAGGCCGATAGCGCCGCAGAATGCCCAGAGCTCGTGCTACTCCGCCCGGCAGCGCCGCCAGAGTCCGCAGCATCTTTTTCGCCCCGACGCCCTTGAGTCCGCCGACGGCGATCCACTCTATGCGGAACCCGGCCCCCGGCACCAGCTTCGCCTCAAATCCCTCCTGGGTGCCGACGAAGACCGCGCGATGTCCGCGGCCTTCCAGCTCACGGGCGACGGCCAGGGCGGGGATCACGTGGCCGCCGGTCCCGCCGCCGGCCATCAGGAAGGTGCTCGGCGCCGGCGTCGGCATCATCGTCATCCCGCGCGATCGCTGACGCTCAGCAGCAGGCCGCAGCAGATCAGCGTGCTCAGCAGGGAGCTGCCGCCGAAGCTGATCATGGGCAGGGGGATGCCCTTGGTGGGCCCCATGCCGAGGACCACGCTCATGTTGATCAGCGCCTGGAACACAATGCAGGCGGTCACGGCCAGCGCCAGATATCGCCCGAAATCGTCGCGCGCCAGCCAGTAGAGCCGCAACCCGCGCCACAGCAGCAGCAGAAAGCCCGCCAGCACCGCCGTGCAGCCGAACAAACCCATTTCCTCGCCTATTACGGCGTAAATGAAATCGGTGTGGGCCTCGGGCAGATAAAACAACTTCTGCCGCCCCTGCATCAGCCCCACGCCCACCGCTCCGCCGCTGCCCACGGCGATTTCCGATTGCAGCTTCTGGTAGTTGGTATCGGAGGTCTTCGATTCGAGCAGGTAGTTGCGAATCCGGCCGCTCGGGTCGATGCGCGCCACCCGGCTGTAGTCGTGATCGAAAAACCCCACGACGCGGGCGATGCGGTACGGTTTGGAGATCACGGCGACGGTGCTGAACAGGGCCAGCACGCCCAGGGCGGTGAACAGATAGCGCCGTTCGAGGCCGGCGACGTAGAAGACCACGGTGGCCGTCAGCACCAGCACGATGGCCGTCCCCAGGTCCGCCGCCGCCACGGCCACCGCCAGACCGCCCAGCGCCATCGACGCGGGCAGGATGGTGTGCTTTGTGTTGATGGCGCGCGCGCGCATGGTGACGAACCAGGCCAAAAAGACAGCCAGAACCGGTTTGGCGAATTCCGACGGTTGAAAGGAGGCGAACCCCATGCGGAACCAGCGGTGCGTCTTCCAATCCAGGAAGTAGACCAGCACCAGCATCACCAGCACCATGCCCAGCGGCAGGAAGGCCCAGCGGCTGGATTGCAGCGCGCGGTAATCGTGCCGCTTGAGCCACATCAGGGCGAGGAAGGAAATGGCCGCCCACACGAGCTGCCGCACCAGGAAATAGCTGGTGGAGTGCCAGCGGATGTCGGCGGTCACCGACGACGCGCTGTACACCATCAGCAGGCCAAAGCAAACCATCACCACCACGGTGAAGAACAGAGCCCAATCGGTGCGCACGCGTTGCGCCATGGTCAGCCCTCCTGTGCGATCCTTTCCACGATCTCCTTGAAAACCCGGCCGCGGTGCTCGAAGCTGTCGAACTGATCGAAGCTGGCGCACGCCGGTGCCAGCAACACCACGTCCCCCGCGGAGGAATGGCCGCAGGCGTAGGCGATGGCGCGCTCTAGCGATCCGCACGGCACCAGCGGCACCGCGCCGCTCAATTGTCCAGCGATCTTTTCGGCGGCGGCGCCGATCAGCAGCGCGGCATGGGCCTTGTCGCGG
Organism: uncultured Solibacteraceae bacterium; assembly: GCA_964453955.1. Taxonomy (GTDB): domain Bacteria; phylum Acidobacteriota; class Terriglobia; order Bryobacterales; family Bryobacteraceae; genus CAWACP01. The sequence goes on from CAYVPZ010000034.1 coordinate 4,127, forward strand.
AGCGGCTCGCGCAATGGGGCGTAGTCGCTGCCTTTGTCCTTGCCGCCCAGGATGATCCAGAGGTCGCCGGGAAACGCGTCGATGGCTTTCAGCGTGGCGTCGACGTTGGTGGCTTTCGAGTCGTTGTACCAGGTGACGCCGTTGACGGCGAGGACGCGCTCCAGCCGATGCTCCACGCCCGGGAAGCTGCGCACCGCGGCGGCGATCTGCGCCATGGTCGCGCCGGCAATGCGGGCCGCGGCCGCGGCGGCCATCACGTTTTCCACATTGTGCCGCCCGCGCAGCGGGATCGCGGAAGTTTCCAGCAGCGGCTGGCCATCGAAGCTGATGGCGCCGCCATCGAACCACAGGCCGGGGGAAACCGGACGCGCCAGGCTGAACCAGATCGGCGAGGCGGCGGTGAGGGAAGCGTACTCCACCGCGATGGGGTCGTCCGCGTTCAGCACGGCATAGTCGCCCTTGTGCTGTTTGGCGAACAAACGTCCCTTGGCCGCGGCGTAGTTGACGAAGGTGTGATGCCGGTCGAGATGATCGGGCGTGACGTTCAACACGACGCCGACGCGGGCGTGAAATGTCTCAATCGTTTCCAATTGGAAACTGGAGAGCTCCAGCACGTTCCATTGGTCCGGTCTCGACGTCTCGACCATCGCGGTGGGCGGCAGGCCGATGTTGCCACCCACCTGGCAGGGCACACCGGACTGTTTGAGGATGTGGCCGGTGAGCGCCGTGGTGGTGGTTTTTCCGTTCGAGCCGGTGATGCCAATGATGGGGCCGGCGAGGTACCAGCCGGCGAGTTCCACCTCGCCCACCACGGGAATGCCGCGCGAGCGCAGGCGATTGAGGATCTCTTCGTCGGCGGGCACGCCCGGGGAGATGACCACCAGATTCACGCCCTCGAAGGATCTCTCTTCCTGCGGATAGAGGTTGATGCGAAGCTGGTTCGCCTTGTCGCGCAACTCGGGCGTCGGGTAGGCGTCTACGGCGCGGACGTGCGCGCCCCGCGCGATCAACAGCTCGGCGGCGGCCAGACCCGAGCGGGCCATGCCCACCACCGCCACTGCGGCGCCGTTCACGTCGCTGGAGGCTACCGGCATAGCACTCGCTCCGTAACCGTCGCGGCTCTGTTAGCGTGTCGAAACCTCGGCAACATCGTGTTCATCGCAGTTTCAACGTGGTCAGCGCGAACAGCGCCATCACCAGCCCGGCAATCCAGAACCGCACGATGATCTTCGACTCTTTCCAGCCGAGAGCCTCGAAGTGGTGGTGGATGGGCGCCATCTTGAAAATCCGTTTGCCGCGCAATTTGTAACTGCCTACCTGCAGAATTACCGACAGAGCCTCCATCACAAAGACGCCGCCGATGAAGGGAAGCAGCAGCTCCTGCTTGATGAGAATGGCCACCACGCCCATGCTGCCGCCCAGAGCCAGGGAACCCACGTCGCCCATGAACACTTCCGCCGGGTGCGCGTTGTACCAGAGGAAGCCGATGGAGGCCCCGGTCAGCGCGCCGCAGAAAATGGTCAGCTCCGCCGCGCCCGAAAGCCTGGCCAGCCCGAGATATTCGGCGAAGCGGGCGTGGCCGGTGACGTACGCCAGAATGGTCATGGCGCCCGCGGCGATGATCATCAGCCCGATGGCCAGCCCGTCCAGACCGTCGGTGAGGTTCACAGCGTTGGTGGAGCCCACCAGAATCAGCGTCATGAACGCGTAGAACAAAATGAACGACAACGGATAAGTGATGGCGTTGCGGGCCAGACCATCGATCAGCAGATCGGGCTTGAAGTTCTTGGCAAAGGGAACGTTCAGCGTGGTGGAATACAGATGGCGCGCGTGCATGGCCAGCAGGATGAAGCCAATGAGCAGGGCCGCCACAACCTGCCAGGCCAGTTTCTGGCGCGCGGTGAGGCCCAGATTGCGCATCCGCTTCAGCTTGGTGTAATCGTCCCAGAAGCCGATTGCGCCGAAAGAAACCAGGCCGAGCAGCGCGATCCACACGTAGGGGTTGGTCAGATTCGCCCACAGCAGGGTGGGCCCGAAGATGGAGATCACAATCAGCAGGCCGCCCATGGTGGGCGTTCCCGCCTTGGCCATGTGCGAGCGCGGGCCGTCTTCGCGAATGTGTTGGCCAATCTGCAGCTCGCGCAGCTTGTGAATCAGCCAGGGCCCCAGACCGATGCACAAAAACAGAGCCGTCAGGCTGGCGAACGCCGTGCGCACGGTGGCGTACTGGAACACGCGAAACGGAGAGAAGGAGTGGAACAGCTTCTCGTAAAAAAGCCAGTAGAGCATGAGGTCTATGCCACGAACCTTTCGAGGGCCTTCTCGACGCGGGTTCCGCGCGAGCCCTTGAACAAAACGGCGTCGCCTTCGCGGGCGATGCCGCGCAAGTGCTCGCCGGCGCTTTCGGGAGTATCAAAAAAGTACGCGGCGGCCTCCGCGAGGCCCGCTTTGACGGCTGCGTCCACCATGAAGCTGGCGGCGCCGCGTATTCCCACAAGCACAGACATCCCGCTCTCCGCGGCGTAGCGGCCTACTTCGCGGTGCAGGATCTCGGACCAGCGTCCAAGCTCGAGCATCTCCCCGAGCACGGCGACGCGGCGATGAGCCGGCGTATCGCGCAGCACATCGATCATCGCGCGTGCGGCGTCGGGGTTAGAGTTGTAGCAATCGTTAAGGATCAGGATACCGCGATGCGTGAACCGTTCGCCACGCATCCGTGCCGGCTTCAGCCGGGCCACGGCGTCCACGAGATTCGCGGGCGCGATTCCATAAATCCGCGCCACGGCGATGCCCGCCAGAACGTTGAGCACACCGTGCCGGCCGGTGAGTTCCGTCTGGAAGCACGTGCCCTCGACACGGAATCGCGCGCTCGTCTCGGTGAAGGCGATCTCTTCGGCGCGGATGTCGGCTGGATGGTCGATTCCGAAGGTGATGGTTTCGCCAGGGTGTGCGAAGCGTGCCACGCGAGCGTCATCGGCGTTGAGCACGGCGATGCCATCGGCCGGCAAGGCCTCCACCAGCTCCCGTTTGGCCCGCGCCACGCCCTCGATTCCATCCTCGAAATTCTCCACGTGCGCGTAGCCGGCGTTGGTCACCACGGCGATGCGCGGGCGCGCGATTCTGGCCAGATCGCGAATCTCCCCGGCGTGGTTCATGCCGATCTCGATGACCCCGATTCGCGCCACCTCGGGCAGCCGCAACAGCGAGAGCGGCACGCCGATGTGGTTGTTGAAATTGCCGGTGGTGCGGCCGACACTGAGCCGCGTCGAGAGCAGATCGGCGATTACTTCTTTCGTTGACGTCTTGCCCGCGCTGCCAGTGATGGCCACAATGTCGCCACCCCAGGCGTTGCGCGCCCAGGCGGCCAGTTTCTGCAGTGCCGCGAGGGCATCGGGAACAAGCAGAACCGCTCCTTCACAGTCGCGGCTCAGAAACGTTTCCGAGCCGCGAACGGCAGAGAGCGGTCCAACAACCGCCGCCACCGCGCCGCGCGCCAAAGCTTCCGCCACAAATGCGCCGCCATCGAAGTTGGGCCCCGGCAGCGCAAAAAACAAGTCGCCCGGCGCGAGCGTGCGCGTGTCCGTGCTCCAGCCGGTGACCATGGCGTCGCCTTCGCAGGCCAGCCCCAACACCGCCGCGATTTGTTTCAGTGGGAGCCGCATCCCATCTCCCGCAGCACGGCCCGCGCCACTTCCCGATCGTCGAAGTGAATCGTCTTCGCGCCAATAATCTGATATGTCTCGTGGCCCTTGCCGGCAAGAATGACGACGTCGCCCGGCCGGGCCTCGTGCAGCGCCAGACGAATCGCTTTTCCGCGATCCGGCTCCACGGCGTGCGGCGTATCGAAGCGGCGCAACCCCACCAGCGCATCGTTGATGATGTCCAGCGGATCTTCCGAGCGCGGATTGTCGGAGGTGAGCACCACGAAGTCGCTCAGCTCGCCCGCGGCCATGCCCATGAGCGGGCGCTTGCTCCGGTCGCGATCGCCGCCGCAGCCGAACAGGGTAATCACTCGTTTCGGCGCCAGCTCGCGCGCCACGGAAATCACGTTGTGCAGGGCGTCGTCGGTGTGGGCATAATCCACCACCACCAGAAACGGCCCTTTGCGAATCCGCTCAAACCGGCCGGGCACCGCCCCGCATTCGGCCACGCCGCGCGCGATGGTCTCCGGCGTCAAATCATAGCTGAGGCCGGCCGAGACCGCCGCCAGAACGTTGTAGACGTTCATGCGGCCCACCAGCGGCGAGTGCACCGGAAAAGACCCGCTCTCGGAATCGACGGTGAAGTGCACCCCTTCGAAGTTCATCTTCACGTCGCGCGCGCGGACCGTCGCGCCCGCTTCCAGGCCGTACCAGAGCACGCGTGTCTGGGGCCCCGTGGCGATTTTCCGGCCGCTGCCGTCGTCGTGGTTAATGGCCGCCCACTTCAGCGCAACGCCGCCGGCGGGCCGGAACAGCAGGCTCTTGGCGGCGAGGTAGTTCTCCATGGTCCGGTGAAAATCGAGGTGGTCGCGGGTGAGGTTGGTGAAAACAGCCGTGTGAAACGCCATACCATCCACACGGCCAACCGCCAGCGCGTGCGATGAAACTTCCATTGTCACATGGGTGCCGCCGGCCTCCTCCAGTTCGTGGAACAGGCGGTAGAGGTCGAGCGATTCGGGTGTGGTATTCACCGCCGGCAGCCGTTTCCCGCCGAGGCGGTATTCGATGGTCCCCACCAGCGCGGTGGAACGGCCGGCCGACCGCAGCATCTCATCGATGATCCACGCCGTGGTGGTCTTTCCATTCGTCCCGGTAATGCCGGTAATGGCCAGCCGCCCGTCCGGCGAGCCGTAGAAATTGCGCGCCGCCTGGGCCAGGGCCGCGCGCCCGTGCTCCACCCGGATCCACGGCGCGCCCCAGCCATCGGGGGCCGGGAGTTCGCTGACTACCGCGAGGGCGCCCCGTTCGCAGGCGGAAGCGGCAAACCGCCGGCCGTCCACCTGGGCGCCCGGAAAGGCGAAGAAGACGAACCCCGGCTCGATGCGCCGGGAGTCGTAGTCCAGGCCGGCGATTTCGCAGGCGGCGAGCGAAGCCGGGACCGGCGCCAGGAGCCGGATACCGGAAAGCAGTTGTTCCAGCGTCATGGAGTCCGGCTTAGCGGAGGCATTGGTCTACGGCCGCACAAGAAAAATGGCCGCGGATAAACACAGATGAACACGGATCGAACATTTTGGGCCGGCGGAACGCAGGCGAAAACGCCTGCTCCACACTGGCAGATGAATGACTTCGAGTCCTTGTGGAGCAGGCCTTTGGCCTGCGGCGACCTTTGCCGTGTTAATCGGTGGCTGGTATTAGTCAGTTGGTGAACTCCACCTTTACTTTTTCTCCCGCGGAAAGCATGGCGCCCGCCTGGGGCGCCTGCGCTCGCGCGATTCCATGGCCCTCGAACAGCACCTCGATCCCGTCCGCCGCGGCTTCCCGGGCCACTCCTCTCATTGTCATCCCCACGAAGCTGGGCACCTTCGGAGCCACCAGCACGTTAGCGGCGGGTCCCCCGAAAAAAGCCCGCTGGTCCCCCGCGACGGGGGAATCCAGCGGGGCAGGAGCGGATCGGAGATCCGCAATAGCAGCAGGGCCGTTGTCGTCGGCCTTGCCGGTGTCCGGGTTGGGAGAAGGGTCGGGCAAATCTCTGGGCACGTTCAGGTAACGCAGGGCCGCTTCGGCCACCGTCTTGAACACGGGAGCGGAGACCTCCGCGCCAAAGCCGCTCTTGCCAGTTGCGCCATTGGCCGTCACCACAATCACGATGGACGGGTTGGCCACCGGCGCGAACCCCATGAACGAGGAGTTGTAATTGTGTGAGTAGCGATGCGTCTTCGGGTCGAGGATCCACGCGGTGCCGGTCTTGCCGGCGGCGGTGTATCCGTCCAGGCGCGCATTGCGGCCGGTCCCGTGGAGCACCACCCCTTCCATCATGCGTCGCATCGTGAACGTGGTTTCCGGCCGAATCACGCGACGCGGGGCGTCCACCGGCTCGCCGGCCAGCAGGTGCGGCTTCACCAGGAACCCGCCGCTGGCGATCACCGAACAGGCCCGCGCCAGTTGCACGGTGGTCACCGAAATCTCATAGCCCATGGACACCGACGCAACCGAGGTGGTGCCCCAGTGCGCCGGGGGCCGCACCACGCCACCCATTTCGCCCGGCAGGGGCAATCCCGGTTTCTCGCCGAAGCCGAACCGGCGCAGGTAGTCGTACAGCTTGTCCTTGCCCACCCGGAGGCCGATCTGCGTCGCTCCGATATTGCTCGAGTGGGCCAGCACTTCGGACATGGGCAGCGCGGCGAACGGGTGTTCGTCGTGGATGACGCGGTCGCGGAAATGGAAGACGCCGTTGTAACAGGGGATGACGGACTCCGGCCGGAGCGAGGTCGTCTCCAGCGCCGAAGTGAGCGTTACCACCTTGAACACGGAACCGGGCTCGAACTCGGCCGAGACGGCGTTGTTGAAGCGTTCGTTGGGGCCGTCCGTCCGAGGGCTTTTCTGCAGAGGCTTGTTGGGATCGAAAGTGGGATAGCTGGCCAGCGCCAGAATCTCGCCCGTGCGCGGGTCCATCACCACTACACTGCCGGTCCGGCAATGATGTTCGAGAACGGTGCGCTTCAGCTCGCGCTCGGCGATGTACTGGATGCGACTGTCGATGGTGAGCCGCACGTTGCTGCCCGCCTGGGGCGGTGCGCCGGCGGCTTGCTGGGCGAAGCTCTGCCCGCGCACGTCCGCGCTCACCCGCACCATGCCCACCTGCGGGCTGAGCAAGGGGTCCATCCTGAGTTCGATGCCTTCCAGCGCCCGGTCGTCGGTGCTCATGCTTCCCACCACATGAGCGGCCAGCTCGTTATATGGATAGAAGCGCCGGTTTTCCGACCCGAAGCTGATCCAGTCGAAGGCGAGGCCGCGCAAACGCCGCGATTCGTCCGGCTCGATTCTCCGCTTGACCCAGAGGAAGCCCCGATGGGCGGCTGCCGCGTCGTTGATCCTGGCCAGCAATTCCTTTTGATCCAGATTGAGGATCGCGGCCAGGATTTCGGAAGCCACCCCGGCATCCCGGATCTGCATCGGATTGATGTAGACGGAATCGACGGGCAAGGTCATTGCCAGAGGCTTGAAGTTCCGGTCGAGAATGGAGCCGCGCGGCGGCTCCACTTTGACCACGTGCTCGTGTTCGCGGTCGGCGAGAAGCTGGTATTTGCCGTGCTGAACGATCTGCAACTGGACCAGGCGGAGGAGGATCAGCGCGGCCCATCCGAACAAAAACAGCTCGATGCGGCGCACTCGCGCCGCCGGGAACCGCGGTTCGTTCGGCTCGTATTCGCGTTGGTCCACGTTCGATTCCCCACGCGCCCACACCTACCGGGCCGCGACGGTCGCGGAGCCGTCCACGTTCTTTGCCAGATGGCTGCCGTCCCGGTTGTCCAGATAGACCATCCGGCCCGCGGCGGGAGCGGCGAATTCGTGCTCCTGAGCTACTTTGTCGAGCTGCGCCGGACCGAGCATTCTGGTCTCGTCGAGCTTCGCTGCGGCGATTTTCGTTTCCAGGGTCTGCCGTTCGTCGCGCAGAGCCTGAAGTTGGTAGCCCCACAGCACGCCGAGCACGTTGGGCAGGGTCAGGCAAAGCAGCACCATGGCGGTGACCACGCCCGCGCCAATCGCTTTCCAGCAGGCCTGGCGCGCGCGCGGGTCATCCTGGCGGACCACGCCGCTGTTGTCGATGGCCTTCACAAAATAGTAAAGACCCTCGTTGGCGAAGGGACGGACCCGAAAGTCGTCCTCGATGTCGCGCACGGGAACCGGCGCCGCGCTCCGGGCGAGCGTGAATTTATCGAAAAGTGTTGCCAGCGTTGCCATGGTATTTCCGCTATCTCATCTCTGCCGCCCGAAGCTTCGCGCTACGCGACGGCGGGTTGCTCCAAATTTCTTCTTCCGACGGCCGGATCACGTGCTTCGTCAGGATGACCGCACGTTCGGACCGCGCCATATCCTGAAAGGCCCGCTTGACCCGCCGGTCTTCCAACGACATGAACGTAATAAAAACGATTCGTCCGCCCGGCGCCACCAGATCCGGCGCCTGCGCGAGCAGACCTTCCAACTGCTCCAACTCGCCGTTCACCGCCAGCCGCAGCGCCATGAACACCTGCGTGGCCGGGTGCAAACGGCCCGTTCGGCCGACGGCCTGTTCCACTATGCGAGCCAGTTGCCCGGTGGTGTGGACAGGCCGCGCCCGAACGATTGCTCTGGCTGCTTGCCGCGACCTCCGTTCTTCGCCGAGCCGGAAAAACAGGTCGGCGAGTTCCTTTTCCGAACAAAAATTCACCAGATCCGCGGCTGTCGTCCCGCCGCTTCGATCCATCCTCATATCCAGCGGACCGTCCGCCATCAGCGAGAACCCGCGCCCGCTTTCGGTCAGCTGGTCGCGGCTCACTCCCAGGTCCGCCAGTAGTCCATCCACTCGCTCCACAGCCGAGGCTTCGAGCGCCCGTCTTACATCCGCGAAACTCCCATGGTGAAACCGAATCCGCGCGGCCACCTCCGCCGTGTTCCGCCGCGCGCGCTCCAGCGACTCCGCATCCCGGTCGCAGGCAATCACCAGACCCGTGGTCAGCCGTTCGGCGATGGCCCGAGTATGCCCGCCCAGCCCGGCGGTGACGTCCAGATAGACTCCGTCCGGCCGTATCGCCAGATATTCCAGCGCTTCGCCGACCATGACCGGTACGTGCATACATATGTCTTACGCCTTAGCGGAGGCCCTTCCGCTCCATGCTCTTCAGCTTCTCCTGAACGTTCTCTCGCGACCGCGTCTGCTGCGCCCTGTAAACCTCCTCGGTCAGCACGCTGATGCGGCCCTTGTAGCATTCGAGGTAGACCGGCTTCGATTCCAGATTCAGCAACTGCCGCAATTCCGCGGGAACCAGCACCCGTCCCTGGGAATCCAGCTCCGAACTGCCGCCCAGATCCTTGGCCAGGAAGGCGAGATCGGCTGCGGTGTCGGGGTCCTCGATCTCCTGTTCCAGCAAGTTTTCGTTGGACTTCCACAGGTAAAGAGGGTAAATTCGAACAGTGCGGAGATCGAGACTGGTGATGAAAACGCTGCGCTGCGACGCCTCCCTCGCGAAAATCGCTTTCAGGTACTCCTGGAAGTCGGTGGGCAGTTTCAGGCGGCCCTTTTCATCCACACGAGCCGGGTAGATCCCCAGAGGGGATACCACGGTCGTCGGGCTGGTCTCTTCTGCCACTTCAACCCACTCAGGGCCATTCTCGGCCACTGAGCTAGTAGAGCATGGGTTCCAGTACCTTGGCAACAGTTTTCTTGCGTCTTCTCATTTGTTTGCCATATGTTCGCCTCAGAGGGACCAGGACGTCCGTACCGGTGCAGCCCAGGTTACAGTGGAACGATGGAAGCCTTCACGCCAACCGAACGCACTCAGGTGCGGCGCCTGCCCAAGCGCGGCGTCTACGACAAAGCCCAGGTGCACGCCATCCTGGACGAGGGGCGCATCTGCCACGTGGGGTTCGTGGTGGACGGGCAGCCGTTCGTGGTCCCCACCGGGTACGCGCGCAGCAGCGACCAGATCTATATCCACGGATCCGCGGCAAGCCGGATGATCCGCGCTTCCGCGGCGGACGTGGACGTTTGTGTGACCGTGACCCTGGTGGACGGGTTTGTGCTGGCGCGCTCAGCGTTTCACCACTCCATGAATTACCGGTCGGTGGTGGTGCTGGGCAAGGCGCGGCTGGTGACCGATCCGGAAGAGAAGATGCACGCGCTGCGCTGCTTCACCAACCACATTGTGGCCGACCGCTGGGAAGAGGTGCGGCAGCCCGCGCCCGTTGAGATGAAGGCAACCAGCGTGCTTGCCCTGGCGCTGGAGGAAGTGTCGGCGAAGGTGCGCACGGGCGGGCCTGTGGACGACGAAGAGGATTACGCGCTTCCGGTGTGGGCGGGCGTGGTGCCGGTGCGGCCCGTCCTGGGCGAGCCGGTTCCGGATGAACGCCTGCTGCCCGGCGTGACGGCGATTGATACGCGCAGGCTGCTGGCCTGATTTCCGCTTACGGGATTTCCACCGCGCCGTTCTCGGTGGCCATCAGGTGGCCTTCGGCATCGCGCACCACCAGCCGGATCAGATAGTTCCCCGGCTTCACGTCAAACTCGGAGGTCACCTTGATCGGGGGCGCCTGCGGGAGCCGTGCCATGGTCGTATCGAGCAGGCGCATGTGCAGGATCTTCTCCATGCCGGTGACAAAGTTGCCGTTGTTGTCGAACAGCGCCGACACCACCGTCAAATCGTTCCGGTT
>CAYVPZ010000035.1:0-14451 GCA_964453955.1 uncultured Solibacteraceae bacterium
TGGATTGTCTTCAGCCGCTTTCCGGTACGGAATGTCGTTGCCTGTCCCCGAATTGGGCGAACGGCCACCGGGATTTCTGGTACACCATACATATAGGAGGCCGCCCGACGATGAAGTTCCTCGGTGTAGCGCTTTGCATGTTGCTGACCCTCGGCTGGGTGGTCCTTTCGCAAAACAGTAATAAAACGCAGATGGACAGGCCGGTTGCACCTGAATTGGCGGCGAACCATAAGCCGCGGACCAGGCACCGGAAGAGGAAGACAAACAAGGCCGCCACCACGAAAACGACGAAATCCGACAATCGCAGCCAGTAGGACCGCCGATCGAAAGGAGTGGGTCAACCCGCCGGGATCGAACCGGCGACCTGCTGATTACGAATCGTGAACCCAATAAGAATCAGTGGCTTAGCTGTAGGCATAGGCGTTGCGATGGATTGCGACAGGTTCCGCGAAATCAGACATATGCAGGGGTGGGCATAGTCGTGTGGGGTGAACCGCTGGAGCCCGTTTCGCGGCCTCGCTGGTGAGATAAATCGGTGGTATTCTGGTCCGGCAACACACATGTACCGCCGATGTGGAAAACGAAGGTCCGCTACTTTCTGGCCTGGAGTTCCATTCCTCCCTGTTTGGCGGTGTACCGTTGGCTGTATGGGCTGGCCATCCGGATTTCGGTGCTGCTGTTCCGGCAATGTCCCGGAGTGGTGGCTCTCTATCTGAGCCGCGGCGGGGCCAGGGATGACATCACACCCGGGGTCAGCGACATCGATTTCATCCTGATCGTGGGTCCCGACGCGGCCCAGCGACGGCGGGCGGAACGCGTGTTCTGCCGGCTGGACAAATGCTCGGCGGGGTTGATCCCGTACCACCACACCTTCGTGCTGAACGAGCCGGAGCTGCATTTTCTCTGGCGCACTACTCCCGTCCGCCGCTATCTGTTCGAGGAAGGGAAATCCGGGTGGCGGTTGCTCCACGGCAGAGATGTGATGCCGGGCCTGCCGGCCATGACGGATTTGGAGCGGACCTCCTCCTGCTTTTCCGAGATGCACTACTGGTGGATGCAATTCGCCGATTTCCTGCTGCAGAACGAGAGATGCCGGCACGATTCGATTCTGCGGCGCTCGGTGTGCGGCAAGGCGGTGCCCGAGGTGCTGAACGCCCTGCGCGCGCTGCGCAGCGGTGAGTTCTGCTATTCGCGCTCCGAAGCCCTGCGGCGGGAGGATTCGCCGTTATGCCGAAGACTGCGGGAGGCCGCGGTTCCGCGCTGTCCGCGGCGGGACCCGGAACTCGAAGGGGAGGTCTACCGTTTTCTGGTGGGCGTTTTTCTCGACCTCTGGGATACCTTCCGCGAGGCCCCGTTCCTGGCCGTGTTTCCGGGCGTGACGCAGACCGTGGAGCCGGCCGTCGAAGAGATGGAGGCGGAGAAAGCGCAGCCGCCCTTCCTGGAGATTTGCCGCCATCTGTGCGGCGCATGGGGCGCGAAATACCTGGGCGGGCATCTTCTGAAGAGCGCTTTCTATCCGCTGGACTACCGCCTGCTGGTCGTCGACGCCGACCGCGCGAATCTGCCCCGGCTGGCCGACCTGGAGGAGTTGCTGGCCGTGCGCGAGAAAGCCTGGGGCGGCCGGCGGGCTCCTTACTGCGTGCTGCGCATCGGACAAGTGGGGTTCCCGCTCACCCCCGCGATTCCACGCGACTTCCATCGCGGCGTGCTCACTCCGGCCACCGCGCCGGACGTCTTTCTGCAACTCGGCGAGGGACCGGTCTATTGGACCAGCCACACCGCGTGGTACCTGGCCGAGTGGGAAAGCAACCGGCAGTGGCTGGAAGCGAGCGAGGGCAAACGGCGGCAACTGGAGGCGATCGCCCGTTCCGCCGCCGCGGGCCACGTACGCTACCCGCTGGGGGCAACCGAGGATTCGGCCTGATGGCGGCGCCCTCGAACGGTCCACTCACCATCGTCTTCGCGATCCACGCCGGTCCGGGGCACATCAACGGCAGCTTGCGGCTGGCACGGCCGCTGCGCGAGCGGGGCCACCGGGTGATCTATTTCGGACTCGCCGCCGGGCGGCCGCTGGCGGTGGGGCAGGGCTTCGAGTTTGTCGCGTTCGCTGAAGACATCGCACCCGAAAGGGCGTCCGGAGCGCCCATTACGGCGTCCTGGTGGCAGCGCCGGGTGGCGGTGGAACGCCAATTCCGTTCGCTGCTGCGCCAGTGCACCGATGGCACGCTGGACCGCCAATTGTTGGAATTGCGGCCGGACCTGGTGGTCTGCGACGGCCTCATCTGGTACGTAGCGCTGCGCGCTCTGGCGCGGGGCATTCCGGTGGCCACCCTCTGTGCCCATCTGTGCGCCGCTCCGAACCCGTACGTGCCGCCGGTTCTCTATGGGCGCATCCCGCGCGACACCTGGCGGGGCCGGCTGATGGTGCGCGGCGATTGGATACGGATGCGCGCCGAAATCCTGGTGGGCCGCCAACTGGCCTCGCTGCTGTGGGGACGGTACCGCTCTCCCGAGCGCATCCACCACGAGATGAGCTTCTTCCGGCGCCTGCTGCGCCGTTCCGGCATGCGTCTGCGCGAGGGCCGCGATTACTGGCTGGACGTGGCCGGCCCGCACTTGAATTTGCCCCACGTGGTGATGTGCCCGAAGGCGCTGAATTTTCCGCAGGCGCCGGACACGGGGGCGCGATACATGGCCGGCGCGATCGACGTCGCGCGCCCGGAGGACACCGGCGTAATAGAAAACCTGGACCGCGGCAAGCCGTTGGTGTACTGTTCGCTGGGCTCGGATGCGCGGTTCTATCCGGACGCGGAGCAATTCTTCCGGGCGGTGGCCGAGGCCAGCCGGCTGCGGCCGGACTGGCAGTGGGTGCTGAGCGTGGGGCCGCACTCGGATCCCAGCCCCTGGGCCGCCGGTAAGAACCTGGCGGCGGTGCAGTGGGCCCCGCAGATGGCGCTGTTGCGGATGGCCTCGGTCATGGTGACCCACGGCGGGCTCAATTCGATGCTGGAGTGCATCCATTTCGAGGTGCCCATGGTGGTGGCGCCGGCGATGCGCGACCAGCCCGGCAACATGGCGCGGGCGGTGGCGCTGGGGATCGCATTGGGAGTGCGCATGAAGGGGTTGCGGGCGGCGCCACTGGCCGCGTCGATCGAGCAGGCCATGCACAGCGCCGGGATGCGGCGGCGGCTGGCGGCGGTGAAGCAGGCCATCGCCGGGGAGAACGGTCTGGCGGCGGTGGAATTGGTAGAGTCGTTGGCGTGCGCTGGCGGGAAGGGCATGGCGCGATGATCTATATCTGCGTCCGCCGGACCGTGGAATGGGCGGACGAAGCCGCCTTCCGGGCGCAACTGCCGCCGCAATTCGCCCCCACGGTGGATCTCTGGAATGCCACCTTCAACCTGCCTTACCACGTGTTTCGTCATCGCGTGCGCGAGATCGCGCGGCTGAATCTGGCGGCGGTGCGCGGCGCTGCGCAGGTCCGCTGGGAGCAGGCGCCGGAGGGCGAACTGGTGCTGCCGGTGGACGATGACGACTGGTTCGCGCCCGGGACCGCGGACGCCCTTGAGGCGGCGCGCCGTCCGGACCGCGCCCTGTATCGCTGGGAGAGCGTTTTTCTGGAGGCGCCCATCGACCTGGGCCACCGGCTCTATCTGTGGAAACGGCGAGTTTTGCGCATGACGCCGAAGTGGATCTGCACCACCAACAATTACGCCGTGGTGAGGACGCCGGAAAGCGAGCCGCTGTTTCAGTCGCATATTCGGGCCAGCGCGTGGGTGCATCAGAACCCTTGGGGCGTTGGCGCGTTGTACGGAAAGTGGAGCACCATGAACCGCACCCTGGCCTCGCGAACCACGCTCAAGCTGATGCGGCCCGAGGAGTGCCGTCCCCTTTCGCTGAAGACGCTGCTGCGCAAATACCGGCAGTATGGCGGCCTGTACCGGCGGACGTCCGCGCCGGGCCTGGAGTGGCAGCGCCCGTATCTGACGATGATGGACGCGCTGATGCGCGATCTGCGGCCCGCGGCGGCCGCTTGAAAAGAATGGAGCCACCCGCCGGGCTCGAACCGGCGACCTGCTGATTAGAGAATGTGTAATACATCTGAGACTTGAACCTCGTGCTGACAAAGCTGCTGACAAGGGGTGTCGGCGATGTTACAGTCGAGTGATCCAGCAGCACGGCGATCCACCCGCTGGTCCACGGTGAACGCGAATCGCTGCTCTCCGCTGATCCCGATCCCCCTGTTCCCTGGATTGCCTCTCGGACTTTCCGGCAAGACGGAGGCTTCGTTGGTGCGTCCGCAGCCCCGAAGCCCCCGCCTGGTTGAATGACCTGAGCCCTTAGCCTACTTTGCGGCTAATTCAGCCGTTGCGGCGTTTGCCTTTTCTCCAGCCAGGGCACCCGTTGCGGCGTTTTCGATGAGATCAGCGACAGCCTGCGGCTGCGACACATATACGGCGTGGCTGCCTTTAACCTCGACGACTGTTGAACCGGCGCGTTTGGACATCGCGCGCTGAGCGTCAGGCGGGATCATTTTGTCTTCGGTGGTGACCATGTACCAGCTTGGCTTTGTTCGCCACGCCGGCTGGGTGACCGCACCATTGAGCGCCTCGAGACCCCACGGAACCTGGGAGTCGGCCATGAATGAGGCTGCATCTGGAGTCACGTCAGCGGCGAAGGCGGCTGGGAACTTGGCCTTGTCGAGTAGTAAGTAGCCGTCCACGGGCGGCAGGATTGGGGGAACGGGCGCGCCGGGCGGTGGATCTTTGAGGAGCGACGACACCGATTCGCCCTTGTCCAGTGCAAACGCCGTGATGTAGACCAGGCCGGCGACCTTCGGATCGTTGCCCGCTTCCGTAATCACTGCTCCGCCATACGAGTGACCAACGAGGATCACCGGGCCGTTCTGCGCGGCGATTGCCCGCCTGGCGACCGCCACGTCGTCTGCCAGCGAGATGGTCGGATTCTGGACGATCGTGACCGTGTAGCCGTCTTTCCGCAGGGCTTTGTAGACGCCCTCCCAACCAGACCCGTCCACGAAACCGCCGTGGACAAGAACGATATTCTTTACGAGTGTCGATGTGTTTGTTTGTGCCATAAGGTCCTTTCCCGTGCTGAACATGGTTGTCATGATCGCCAGCGCACTACAGATGATTCGGGTTCTGGCGATTGCCATTGCGTTGTGTTTCACCTCATTCGTTGCCATTTGCGATTCTCCTGCAGGGAATTCTGGATCAAGCGCTCCGACAACGAAACCCCAGAAGCAGTCACCGGGCAGTAACACGATGGGGTGAGCTTTGGCTGCCACCGCATATCGTGCGCAACTCACGAGCCCGCGCTAACATAGTTGAAATCAGCATCAATGGAGGGGTGCTGGCGCGGGATGTCCCTCACAGCGGGCACCGATAACGTAAAGTGTCGGCGGTGCTGGCGAAGCCTCTCAAAGCTCGAGGCATTCGTGTCCCTTGTTTTCCTCGCCGGATGTCATTC
Source organism: uncultured Solibacteraceae bacterium (assembly GCA_964453955.1). Taxonomy (GTDB): domain Bacteria; phylum Acidobacteriota; class Terriglobia; order Bryobacterales; family Bryobacteraceae; genus CAWACP01. Next base: position 5,491 of record CAYVPZ010000035.1, read on the forward strand.
GCCAAAAGCGGACTCGGCTCCTTCAATCGAATTCACGAGGATTCCGCAGGCAGACCCAGGCGGCCGAGAGAAAAACGACATCATCGAAGGCGTCGTGAAGAACGGCCGTGCCGGTCAAAGACTGGTGCTATACGCGCACGCCGGCAGATGGTGGGTGCAACCACTGGTGAGTCGCCCGTTCACGACACCTGGGAAAGACTCCAAATGGACCAATGCCACCCACCTGGGAACGGATTACGCGGCCATTCTGGTGGGTCCGGGCTATCAGCCGGCGTCCGTTCTCGACGCCATGCCGCAGGTCGGGAGCAATGTGCTGGCGGTGGCTGTCGTGCCTGGCCAGGAAAAGCCGCCCTCGGCCACAATCAACTTCAGTGGCTACGAATGGAGAGTTCGTGATGCGCCGAGCACCCGCGGCGGATTGAACCGGTACAATCCGTCGAATGCATGGACCGACGGCGAAAGCGCGATGCACCTGCGAATCGCGAAGGTGTCCGGGGACTGGACCTGTGCGGAGGTCAGCCTCACGCGCAGTCTCGGATATGGAACCTACCGGTTTACGGTTCGCGACACCTCGCATCTGGAGCCCTCCGTCGTCTTCGGCATGTTTACGTGGGACTATGCCAGCGGCGATTTGGCAAATCGCGAAATGGACATCGAACTGAGGAACAGGGAGGATCGGGGGACCCCGAATGGGAGCTACCTTATTCAGCCATACTATGTCGCTGCCAACGTCGCACGGTTTCCGGCGCCCGGGGGCGAACTCACTCATTCCTTCCGATGGGAGCCGGGCCGGGTGTCGTTTCAAACGGTTCGCGGCAAAGGTTCCGGCGCGCAGAAGAGCTTGATTGCCGAACATGTTTTCACACACGGCGTGCCATCGCCCGGCATCGAATCCGTGCGCATGAATCTGTACCTGCTCCGTGACACCTTGAAAGGGCCGCCGCGGGAGACGGAGGTAGTCGTTGAGAAATTCGAATACCTTCCGTGACGCTGCCGGCGTCTGGCATTCCGGTTGTCTGCGTGTGTTCGTTGCGGTGGCTCTTCTTGCGCCGAGCTTGTTTGGCCTCGATCCGAGCTCATCCATCGCAGGGTATATCCACGACAAATGGAGCGCTGACCAGGGATTCCCCGGCGGCGCGGTAAATGCCATCTCGCAGACGCCCGATGGGTATCTGTGGATCGGTGGCGATCAGGGCCTCGTACGGTTCGACGGGGTGAGTTTCAGCCGTATCAACTCCAGTGCGATCCCGGCGGGACCGGTGCTTGGGCTGGCTGCGGACCGTGATGGAAATATGTGGGTCCGTGTGGAAACGTCCGGGCTGGTGCGCTACAGCCGCGGAGGGTTCGAGCAGGCGATCCCGGACACGAAACCCGACCTCGGCTTTACGGCGATGGGACCGGGAAGCAGAGGCGATGTCCTGTTTATTCGTCCCGGAGATCTAATGCGATCCTCGGGACGCTCCCTGGTGCACATCTCACCCTGGAAGACCCACGTGGTGATTACAGCGGCCGAGACTTGGGACGGAACCGTATGGCTGGGTACGCGCGACGACGGGCTTTTCGCCCTGCGTAGCGGCAGCGAGTCGCAGCCGGGTGGTTTGCCGGATTTGAAAATCAACTGTCTCCTCCAGGTACATGGCTCCGAATTGTGGGTGGGCACCGACAGGGGATTGGTGCGCTGGGACGGCCACATGATTACTGGCGCTGGCGTCCCCCGGTCTCTGCAACACGTTCAGATTCTGGCACTCGATCAGGATCGCGATCAGAACGTGTGGGTTGGCGCATCAACCGGATTCATGCGCATCGATCCTCGCGGCGTTTCATCCGCGGCCGGCGCGGGGGAAGAGGTGAGTGCTCTGTTCGAAGACCGCGAGGGGAATCTCTGGGTGGGAGGTACCGACGGGGTTGAACGATATCGCGAGGGCCTGTTTCAGACTTACGCCCGGGATGGGCAGTCGAGAGAGGGCGGCCCGCTGTACGTTGACGCCTCGAACCGGACATGGTTCGGGCGGCCCGACGGCGGCCTTGCATGGTTAAAGGGGACGGTGGAGGGGCAAGTCACGGAGGGCGGACTCAGCGATGATGTGGTCTATTCGATCGACGGCGGCTCCGGCGACGTGTGGATCGGGCGGCAGCAGGGCGGCCTGACCCGGTTACACGAAGTGGACGGTGCATTGACGGCGCGAACCTGGACGACCGCAGACGGACTGGCCTCCGGCATCGTCTTTGCCGTCCGTCGAAGCCGTGAAGGTGACGTGTGGGCCGGAACCCTGCACGGCGGCGTGAGCCAGTTGAGCCACGGACGAATCACCACGTACACGACAGCGAATGGTCTGTTGTCCAACACCGTCTACGCCATTGAAGAGGGCGCCGACGGAACCATGTGGTTTGCAACACCCAACGGCCTGATGTCGTTTGCGCAGGGTCGCTGGCGGGTTTCTGGCAGTCAGGGCGCATTGCCGCCCGCGCGGGTGAACTGTCTGACGGAGGATTCGGCAGGCGTGCTCTGGATCGGCACCGATGCGGGACTTGCATTCATCCGGTCGGGTCGGGTGGAAATGCCACACAGGCTGCCCGGCACGCTGCGCGAGAACGTGCTGGGCGTCGTCGATGATGGACAGGGTTTTCTCTGGATAGCGACGGCTGGGCACATCGTAAGGGCGTCGCGAGCGGACCTTCTGGAAGACACTCAGGCAGAGTACGCGATTCGCGAGTTTGGCCCCGATGATGGTATTCCGGTTGCCGCCGGCGTGCGCCGGAACCGCTCCGTAGCCGCGGACAGCCTGGGCCGGGTCTGGTTCTCTCTGCGAGGAGGTATTTCGGTAGTGAATCCGGGGCGAGTCAACACAGAATCGGCGCCCGCGATTGTGCATATCGAGGGGGTTGCCGCGGACGGCCAGGCGCTCAACTCCGAACTCCTTTTGCGCATTCCCGTAAGCCGGCGGAGAATCACCATGGACTATGTCGGCCTCAGTCTCTCGGCGCCGAACCGTGTGCAATACCGCTACCGTCTGGACGGCTTCGATCACAATTGGAGTGAGCCAACCGTGACTCGTCAGGCGGTTTACACAAATCTAAATGCCGGGACCTACCGATTTCGGGTGATTGCGAGCAACAGCGAAGGAGTCTGGAGTAGCTCGGAAGCATCCGTGGGCCTTGAGATCGTTCCCGCCTTTTGGCAGACTCTCTGGTTTCGTCTCGTGGTTGTAGTCCTCTCCCTGACCGTGATCCTGGCGATCTATCGCCTTCGGCTGCGCCAATTGGCGGCACAACTTAACCTGCGATTCGAGGAGCGGCTGGCGGAACGGACGCGCATCGCGCAAGAGCTACACGACACCCTGCTGCAGGGCTTCCTCAGCGCTTCGATGCAGGTCCACGTCGCGGCTGACTCCCTGCCGCCGGACGCTGGCGCGAAACCCATTCTCACTCGCGCCCTGGATCTCATGCGACAGGTGATCGAAGAAGGACGAGACGCCGTCCGCGGTCTCCGTTCGCCGGTGGTGACGGCGCGCGACCTGGAGGATTCGTTTGCCGGAATCCAGAAGGAAATCGTTCCCGCCGGGGACGGCGTGGATTTCCGCCTTATCGTTCACGGCGACCGAAGGCCGCTGCACCCCGGACTTCAGGACGAAGTCTATCGGATCGGAAGAGAGGCCCTGATCAATGCCTTCCGGCACGCCCGGGCAAAGAGCATCGAAGTTGAGCTGAGGTATTCGGCGAGGCGGCTACGCGTCGTGGTACGCGACGACGGCCGTGGAATCGAGCCCGCGGTTTTGCAGTCAGGACGCGAAGGACACTGGGGTCTGGCAGGCATGCGCGAAAGAGCAAGGAGAATCGGAGGCCGTCTCCGCCTGGCGAGCGGCCCCTCCGCGGGTACTCTGGTGGAGCTTTCCGTCCCGGGTAACGTCGCTTTCCGCTCGTGATCCCATTCGCGGCGCGGATGGTTCATGCGCCAGTTCCGCTGCCAAGACGGCCGGCGAATAGCCCGGCCTGCCGAGAGCCCGCATAACCCGATAGTGGTACAAAAAGAATCCGATGCAGAGGGATTTGCTACCTTCCGCCGAAATGTAATCGTATTAACGGTGTCTCCTCGCTACCGTTATGTCCGGGTATCCTCGGGTAGCTAATACCATGGGTTCGTGCGCTGTGAGAATCGTTCACGCTGCATGCTGCGCCGCGCTCATTATGCTCTTCGGCTCTTGTCAGCCCCCCGGCGCCGGTGATTCACGGCCGGTTGTCGAGGTCACCAACATCCCTTCCGCCGAACCAGGTAACCGAGACAAGTTGACGACCATTGCCGGACGCGCGATCGGTGCCCAGCCCAACCAGCAGATCGTTCTCTATGCCAGGAGCAATTCGACCTGGTATGTCCAGCCATACGCAAATCAGCCGTTTACGACGATTGAGACGGACGGCCGGTGGAGAAACTCGACTCACCCCGGCATCGAATACGCAGCGCTGCTGGTGGGACCGGAGTTTCACCCGGCGGCCGCTACCGATGCCCTGCCAACCGACAGGGCCCTGGCGTGGGTTGTGACAAAAGGCCAGCCACCCGTGTGGCGGCGATGGTGGTTCGCCTCGGCATGTTTGGGAATGACCCTCGTCGCCTTTGTCGCGCACTGGATTCGGCTCAATCAGATACGGAACAAGCTCCACGTCAACCTGCGGTTTGAAGAGCGGCTTGCGGAGCGGATGCGCGTGGCGCAGATCTTGCACGACACGCTGTTGCAGGGGGTGGTGAGCGCCTCGATGCAATTGCATGTCGTGGTCGATCAGTTGCCGGCCGATTCGCCCGCGCGCGGGGCCATGGACCGCGTCCTGCAATCGATGGGACAGGTTCTCGAAGAGGGCCGCCACACGCTGCGTGCCCTGCGGTCGCCTATGGACGGCGCGCACGATCTGGAGCGGTCGCTTTACCGCATTCCGGAGGAACTGGGGCTTCATCGGGAGGTTGGGTATCGGGTAACCATAACCGGTCCGACCCTGCCGCTACAGCCGAACGTCTGCGCTCAGGTTTATGCCATCGGGCGAGAGGCGCTGGCCGCCGCGTTTCAGCATGGTGAGGCCACGAAAGCCGAGCTCGAGCTGCGGTACGCGCCGAAGGAATTCCGCTTCATCGTTCGTCACGATGTCTCGGAGACCGATGTGTCGGCCGCGCATGCGGACCGGATGCGCGAACGTGCCGTGGGCATCGGCGCCCGCCTCGATGTTCGCAATAGGATCGGGGGCGGAACACAGGTAAGACTTCGCGTTCCCGGCCATGTCGCCTTCGAATCCCCGTTCGCGGAACGCGCATCCATATGGTCGGTGCAGTTTCACACGCGGAGGCGCCGTCCCCTCGACCTCGAAGGCGATGGCGCCGGCGAAAGCAGGTGAAGTAGTGGCAGAGCAGGATCCGATTCGAATACTCACGGTAGACGACCACCCACTTCTGCGCCAGGGTATTGCGACCGTTATTGCCAGCCAGCAGGATATGACGCTCGCGTCCGAGGCGGCCACTGGAGCCGAAGCGATCCGCAAGTATCGCGAGTGTCGACCCGACGTCACGCTGATGGATCTTCGCCTTCCCGACATCGGCGGGATTGAAGCAATGGTGGCAATCCGGTCGGAGTTCCCCGAAGCCCGCGTGATCATTCTGACTACATTCGAAGGCGACGTCGAAGTCCAGCGCGCGCTGGAAGCGGGAGCGCGCGGTTATGTGCTTAAAAACATGCCTCCCAGCGAGCTGGTGCAGATCATCCGCCAGGTGCACGCGGGAAAGAAGCGCGTGCCGCCGGAGATCGCGGCCCGCCTTGCTGAGCACGTCGGAGACGATAACCTCACGGTGCGCGAGATCGAGGTTCTGCGCCGCGTCGCGGGCGGAAACCGGAATCGCGACATAGCCGACCTTCTGTTCATCTCGGAAGAAACCGTCAAGGTTCACGTCAAGCACATCATGGACAAGCTCGGCGCCCGCGATCGCACGCAGGCCATCGCCATCGCCGTCCGCCGCGGCATCATTCAGCTCTAGGCAACGTGTACGACGAAAGTGGTCTTGAAACACTCCTGAACCACGCGATTCGGGCTCCGTCAATAGCGGTTACCTGCTCGAGCTGCAGCAATTTTTGAACGAACACGTCTCCGCGGGCGCGAGTCGATCCAACTATCGAAGATGCTGCTCTACATGCACAACATTTTCGATCATGCCGTGATGAAAAAGATCATCGCGGCAAACCCCGCTCGCAATCCGGGTTATCGCCTGAAAGCAAAGTCGCGAAAGCAGGTGTCTGAGCGCTACCTGACCTGGACGAATGTCGGCGGCTGCTGTCGGTGGTCCAGGAGCTGATCACCTGATTATTCGCATTCTGATCCAGCTCGGGCTGCGGTCAGAGGAGCTTTTCGCTCTGCGTCGTGACGACGTGCTTGGGGACGTGCTTCGCATCGATGAAGCCCTCGTTGACGGGATGCCAGCGCCAGTGAAAACCGATGCTTCGGGTGCAAGCGTCTATATTCCACCGGATCTTCAGGCCGAGATGCAGGGCTGGCTTGAATGGCTTGACCCTGATCCTCGTGCATGGCTCTTCGCTGCTGCCATGGGTGGGCCTTGGTCGGCGCAGAACCACTTGAATCGCGTGTTGAAGCCAGCCGCAGTGCGGGCCAGCGTCGGGGTCTTCACAAGGCAGTCGGGAAAAGGCGACGCGGTGCAATCGACCGACGTGAACTTCCAAGCCCTGCGGAGAACTTGCGCAACGCTTTTTGGAGCGAAGGCGAAGGACCCGCGTGACACGCAGGCGCAACTCCGCCACCCCGATCCGACGGTCACGTTGCGACACTATCAAAAATCGGTTCCGTCAAGTGTGCGTGCGGCGGCTGTGGCGCTGGAGGAAGAGTTGATCGGGAGTTCAGTCAATCGTTCTGAACAGGTTCTGAACAGGTCAGCTTTTGACGATGCGCTGGAAGTTCTTGGAACTGATGGAGCCACCCGCCGGGATCGAACCGGCGACCTGCTGATTACGAATCGTGAACGCACGAAGAATCAATAACTTAGCAGTGGGCACAATGGTTGCGCGCGATTTCTAATCATTGCTAGTTTCCAATGGCTTACACTCCCTCGAACCCAGAACACTCGCAACTGCGAACAACGTTTCTATGTGTGGGGTGGGCACAGCATTGGGCACACCCGGCAGACGCGGACCGAAACAAAATTGCGGTGAATTGTTAGACTGATAGAGGCCGCCTAGTTCCGGCGTCATGAACCGGGGCGAAGGCTGGGCACCCTACCCAGGGGCGGCTACTTCATTCAGGGAATCGCTGAGGGAGCGATCATGGATCTTTCAGACCTACCCCCGTCCGCGCGAGACCGTATCGCGGCAGCCGAAATTGAGGCGGAAGAAATCGCCGAGCGCGGTGGCGACCTGGCTAAGGTGGCGGTCGCTAGAGGAAAAGTCCCCTGGGTCAAGCCGGATGACTTTCACCAGACAATCTTTGAAGTTGCTGGACAGGATAAGATCCGTGAAGGTCGCAAGCGGGCGGCTATGCACCTTTTCGGTGTGACTGCGGACGAGTACCTGAAGGCCGGCAGGCTGGATATTGAACAGTTCAGCGCCAAACTGGATGCTATCGGAACATGGGTTTGTGAGAGGTTCCACGCTGTTGACGGCTGGATTCCCGTGGCGAAACGGCAATGCCTTGCGCTGGCGTATCGGACACGCGCGGCGGCACTCGAAGCTGGCGAAACGTCCAAGGGAACGATAATTGCGAAATTGCCCGCTGAGGCCCTTATCCGAATGGAAGCGGCAACGGCGGCGTTCATGGCGGAGTACCTGCCGAAGTTGGAACGTGAGGCGAACAAGAGCGGGCCGATTCACGACGCGGAACTTCTTCGGGATTTTGTCACCCATCAATTCAATCTGGTGGCGCGGGAGTGTATGGCGGTTTGTGCTTCGGTTGAAGAGTTTGAGGCCGGACTGCACTCCGATATCGCGCGGTTCGTCCGCTACGGCATAAGCCAATACCGATGGTTGGCGGAACCAATGCGGAAGGAACTGGATAGCGGGTTCACGTTCCTTGTCACCCGCGCAAACCCTTGGGCCGCGATTCCCGAGACGGAGCGTGCTTCTGTCTGGCACGTTGGCGCCATCACTGGCGAAGCCTTGACGCACGCGGCGTTGAAACTGCGGGCTGAGGCATGGGCGCGCGCGGCGGACGGTTTCCCGAAGGTGGACCTTGCTGGCGACACTAAACCGGGCGGGACCGAACCCGCACAGGGAAAACCGGCAAAGGTGGCGAACGGCGCGGATGGTGGCGCGTCGAATTGGCAAGCCATTGAAATCTTTTTCCTGAGTGACCATCGGGTTCAGATCCGCAATGGTACCACTACCGAAACCCACAACTACGGGGAGTTAGGGTTTGCTGATCGCAGAGCGAGACAGGGCAAGCCCAACCAGGCATGGGTGGCCTTGCGCGCGATGGCAGAACAGAACGGCATCATTCGGGACGGGGCGAAAACGAACGCGGAGTGGCCGAAGGTGGAGAAGCGGATACAGGAGATACGGAAGGCGCTTCGGAAGCACTTCAGTATTACCGCCGATCCCATCCCGTTCGTTGAAGGAACCGGATACCAGGCGTGTTTCAAGATCGGCTGTAGTCCTTCGTTCCACACGTAGGCGAGTTTTCGCCCGAACCAAACAAAAAACTTCGAATCTGTTTTTGCCAGCCTTTCAATGTGTTAGGGGAGTTTTCGCCGAAAACTATCCTTTCCCGCCGAAATTTCGCCCTGTTGGGCGGATATGAACACTTCACAAACCTGCGAACGCGAAAGCGTAGCAAAAGAACGGCTGCAAAGCCTTCTCAATGAATTTGACGTGGCGCGCATCACTGGCCTGTCCGTCGCGTCCGTCCGGCGGTGGCGGCTTCTTCAGCAGGGTCCGAAGTACCTGAAGATCGGCGCGGCGGTCCGCTACAAGCCGGAAGACATTTCGG
>CAYVPZ010000036.1:0-14405 GCA_964453955.1 uncultured Solibacteraceae bacterium
TCGCGGCGTTAAACCATTTCACGACACCTTTTTCTCTCACTACTTATCTCCTACTTTGAGTGCACTGAGCCTCAAGCGCGGGCAGGAGCCGAATGCACAACTCCGGCGCAGCCTCTTTGACTACAGAACACATTTCTTGTTGAAAACTGACCCATAGTAACCTGGTAGACGTCCTGTCGGCAAGTACAGAATTGGCCTAACGTGAAGCAAGGAAAGATTTTTTTCGCCTGGCCGGCCGGTGGATACGGCGGCGGCGTCACATTCTGGCGTCACTGGCGGCGGATTCCTTCCGGCAGGACCGCAAGCGGAATTGGCCGAGGATCAATACGATAGAGCGAAATCGCGAGGCGGCGCGAACCGTCTGGAACAGCGCCCTGGGCTCCTTGCGGCGGAAGTACTAGTACCAATTTCCGCGCTACTTCACGGCAATCGTGACGCCGCTCTGCGACGATACCGCGCCGATGGAAACCGCGACGGCAACGTTGCCGGTCGCGGCCAGGTCAGCCGGAACCGTCGCATTCACCTGCATGAGGCCGGGGTAACCAGGCGCGGGGCCCGCGAACGACACGGTGGCGTTCGCGCCGCCAATGGTCACCGTAACAGTGCCTGGCCCGAAACCGGTTCCGTACAGAACAATCACATCCCCGCGAGCGCAGGGCTGCGCCGGGGAGTTCACGCTGTTGTCCTGATTTAGCGCGGCCGCCTGCCCGGTGCCTCCCGCGTCCGTAAACAATGCGGGAGTCGCGCTTGCAGTATTCACCGTCGCGGTCGGGCCGGCCACCCCGTTCTCCAGCACGGTGACGCTCACAGACGCACCGACACTCATGGTTTGCGGAACCAGCACATTGATCTGCGTCGCGCTGGCGTAGAACAGCGTGGCGGGCTGGCCGCCGATCTGTACCGTTAACGACGAAGGATTGAACGCGCCGAACAGACTGATAATCTCGTTCGGGGAAATCGACCCGGGCGCGAAACTCGCGGCGCTGACCACCTGCAGCGTGGACGTTTCGCTTGCAGAAGTCTGAGGCGCAAGCAATCGAATGCGATTGTTCCCCGTATCCACCACGTAGATGCGGCCCTGGCTGTCAACCTTCACGTCCGATGGACCGCTCAAGAGCGCGCTCGTGGCGGGGCCACCATCGCCCGCGAATCCCGCCAAGCCCTTACCTGCCAGAGTGCTCGACGTTCCCGCCGGTGAGATCGAGACAATGTCATTGTCAAGACTGTCGGCCACCAGGATGTTCCCGCTCGCGTCTACCGCCAGACCATCCGGTTGTCCCAACGGGGCGCCGAACGAGGTTCCCCAGCCCGTGGAATTAAAGACCAGCAATTGACCGGAGCCCGACTGCGCGACATACAGATTCCCCTGGCCGTCGCGGACAACGGCCACCGGCTGCGTCACGGGCAGGAAACTGGTGCTCCCGCCCGCCGTCAGAAGCGTCACCCGGTTGCCAGCCGTCTCCGCTATATACAAGTCGCCGTGCGGATCGGGGAACAGGTACGAAGGCGCACTGAGGCTTCCCAGCACCGTGGAGATGGTTCCCGATGAATTGAGGTCCAGCACGCGTCCATTGCCGGTGTCGGCAATCAGCAGGCTTCCATCGGCGGCGATCGCCACCGCGCGCGGTGCGTTCAACGTTGCGGGGTCGCCGGTGCCATACAAAGTGCTGATGATGCCCTTCGCGTTCACTCTGCGAATGCGATTCTCGCCGGTGTCGGCGATATACAGGTTGCCCGACGCGTCGATGGCGCACCCCGCAGGCGCCGCAAATCGTGCCGAGGTGGCCGGTCCGCCGTCGCCAAACGCCGCCGCGCCGGTGAGGCCGGCAATGGTCATATGAATTCCCGCCGGATCCACCACCTCAACCAGATTGCCATCGGAGAAAACGACGTTCCCCCCGGGATTGATGGCCAGCCCTCGGGGGCTGAACCCGGACGAACCCGGGATCGGCGAATTCGGATTCCCCAGCATCCCGGCCGCGGCCACGTACAGAGCCCCCGTGGCGGCGAGCGCGACATCCACAACCTCCGCTACCTGCGCCACGGTAGTGATGGCGCCGTTGGCAATCCTGCGCACTCGCGCGTTGCCGCTGTCCGCGATATACAGCGAGCCGTCGGCGCCGACGGTGAGTCCCGCGGGATAAGCCACCTGCGCCGCGCTCGCGGCGCCGTTGTCACCGGAAAAGCCCGCCGATCCCGTACCGGTGACAATGGTGAGCGTTCCGCTGGCGCCGAGCTGATACACGTACTGCCCGCCAAAATCGGAGATGTACACCGAACCGTCGGGAGCTGCAGCGACATTCCTGGGCGAGATGAGTCGCGCCGCCAGGGCGGCGATGCCCTTAGCGGATGTGCCCGGCAGCGTGGTCCCGCCGCCCGCCACTGTGGTGATGATTCCGGTGGGGTCGACGCGCCGCACGCGCGCGTTGCCGAGGTCGGCGACATAGAGGTTCCCGGCCTGGTCCAGCGCGATCCCGTAGGGCTGGTTCAGTTGGGCCGATGTCGCCTGCCCGCCATCGCCCGCGAAGCCGGGCCTTCCGGTGCCGGCAATCGTCTGCATAACTCCGGTTGCCGCCATTTTGCGGATGCGGTTGTCCGCGGCATCGGCGATATACACATTGCCAGCGCCATCCACGGCCACGCCTTCCGGTTGCAGCAGCAGCACCGACGTGCCGAGACTGTTATCGCCGGAAACGTCACTGCCCGCCACCGTGTCAATTTTGTATGGCGAAGTAGAGGAATTGGCCGACGCGGCCAGCGCGAACAGAAGAGCAACTCCTGGTATCACGGAGCATCACCCCAAGCACTACAGTGCCGGGCCGATGCAAAAATCTCACGCGCCCCCGGGGGGCGGTCAGAATACCAGTCCCTCGAGCCGCGATCCTTTCACCACGATGGTCTCGTGGCGCTCCGGACCCGTGGAGATGCAGCCCACCTCCACGCCGGTGCGTTCGGCGAGAAAGCGCAGGTAGTCGACGGCTCCGGCAGGCAGATCCTCAAACCGGTCGAGGCCCCTTGTCGAACCGTTCCATCCCGGAAGACTCTCGTAGACCGGTTCGATGGCCTCGAGCGCGGCGGCCGTCGCCGGCATGTCGCAGATCTCCACGCCGCCGATGCGATAGCCCACGCAAACCGGCACGCGTTCCAGCCCGTCGAGCACATCCAGCTTGGTGATCACCAGGCTGTCGAACCCGTTCAGCATGGCCGTGTAGCGCAGCAGCGGCACGTCGAACCAGCCGCAGCGCCGGGGGCGGCCAGTCACCGCGCCGTACTCGTTACCCGCCTTGCGCAGGTGCTCGCCCATTTCGCCGTGGAGCTCGGTGGCAAACGGACCGGCGCCCACGCGCGTGATGTAGGCCTTGGAGACGCCAATCACGCCGCCGATGCGCGTTGGCGGTACGCCCGCCCCCGTGCAGGCGCCGCCGGCCGTGGCGCTGGAAGAGGTGACGAAGGGATAGGTGCCGTGGTCGACGTCGAGCATGGCGCCCTGCGCGCCTTCAAACAGCACACGCTTTCCCGCCGTCATGGCATCGTTGAGGAGCCGCGCAGTGTCGCACACCATCGGTTCTATGCGCCGCGCGAAGCCGCGATACTGCTCGCGGATCTTGCCATAGTCGATGGTGTCGGCAATGCCGAACGTGCGCGCCAGCAACTGCTTGTCCTCGGCCAGCGCGTCGTAGGCGGCGTCGAAGGTGTGGGTTTCGAACAGGTCGGCCACCCGCAGGCCGCGGCGCCCGATCTTGTCTTCGTAACAGGGGCCGATGCCGCGCGATGTGGTGCCCAGCGCGGTCCGGTTGGCGCGGTCCTCGGACATCTTCTCCACAATTCGGTGGAACGGGAACAGCACATGCGCGCGGTTGCTGACGGCCAGTTGCGCGCGCACGTCGATTCCCATCGATTCCAGCGTGCCCATCTCGTCCAACAGCGCGGCCGGGTCGATGACCACGCCGTTGCCGATCACCGCCCGCACCCCGGGCCGCAGGATACCGCTGGGAATCAGCTTGAGGATAAACTTCCGCTCGCCGATGAAAACCGTGTGGCCGGCGTTGTGGCCGCCCTGGTAGCGCGCGACGATGTTGAAGTTCTCGGAGAAGAGATCGACAACTTTCCCTTTTCCCTCGTCACCCCACTGGGCGCCAAGCACAATGACATTTCGCATGAAGGCGTAGACCGATTCATTTTACCGTACGCCATTGGACACCCTCACTTCCCCCGCGCCTTCGGGTGCGCCTTGTCGTACACGGCCATCAGGTCCGCCAGCGACACCTGGGTGTATTTCTGCGTGGTGGAAAGCCGCGCGTGGCCCAGCAGCTCCTGAATGGACCTCAGATCCGCGCCCGCGCTGAGCAGGTGCGTGGCGAAGGCGTGGCGGAAGCTGTGCGGATGCAGCGACGCGTCGCCCGCGAGAAACCGCGCATAAAGCGCCACAATCCCGCGCGCGCCCCGATCCGTCAGCCGGCGCCCGCGGCAGTTCACGAACAGCGCGGTCTCCCCGGCCGCGGCCTGGCGCTCCCCCAGATACTGCTCCAGCGCCGCCGCCGCCTTCCCGCCGTAAGGCGTCTGCCGCTCCTTCTTCCCTTTGCCGCGCACACGCACCCAGCGCGAAGAGAGATCGAAATCCTGGAGGTTCAGGCCGCACAGCTCGCTGATGCGCAGCCCGCAGCCGTATAGCAGCTCGAAGATGGCCAGATCGCGTTTGGGGAACGGCCGCTCCAGCTTCCCGGCGGCAATGGCGTCCAGAAGCGAGTTGGTCTGCTCCTCGGTGGGCACGCGCGGCAGCGTCTTCGGTGCTTTCGGCGTCCGCACCAGGCGCGCCACGTTTTTCCCCAGTATGCCCTCCCGCAGCAGAAACCGCAGCAGCGAGCGCACGGCGGCCAGCTTGCGGCGGATGCTCACGGTGGCCAGGTTCAACTCATAGAGGTGGGCCATCCACTCGCGGATCAGCAGCGCGTCGAATTCCGCGGGCGCCGGCGGCGGGCCTTCCGGCGGGGTCAGGTAGGTGAGGAACTCCTGAAGATCCGTGGCATAGTTCCGCACGGTGTGCTCGGAGGCGTTCTGCCGCCGCAGCTCCTCCAGATACCGGTCGATGGCCTCAGCAAGCTTCATTCATCGACTCGGGGCTTTATGAACACAGCAGTACACCAGACGCCATGGACACGCGGCGGCAGCCGTGTACTCGCCGAGGCCAGCAAAAACGCGGCTGGTGCCGCGTGTCCCGCGTACACATTCATGTCGTGCACTCCCTGTAGCTTTCCAGCGCCGCCAGAGCGCGGCGGCACACTTCGGCGTGACGCGCCTGCTTGTCGTGCCGAAAACGGCGCCGCGTATCCTCATCGAGGGCCGGCAGCAGATCGAAGGTGATGTTCGCCGGCTGGTAGTTGGCGGCGTCGGCGCCGGAGATGTACGCGCACAGCGATCCCAGCGCCGTCTCGCGCGGAGGCGGCGCCGGTGTGCCGCCCTTTGCGAGACACGCCGCGTGCTGGCCCGCCAGCAAGCCGGTGGCGATGGACTCCACGTAGCCCTCCACCCCGGAAATCTGCCCGGCAAACAGGACATTCGGGTGCGAGCGAAGCTGCAACGACGGCTCCAGCAGCGCCGGAGCGTTGATGTAAGTGTTCCGGTGGATTTGCCCGTAGCGCACGAACTCGGCGCGCCCGAGCCCCGGAATCAGACGGAACACGCGCGCCTGCTCGGGGAAGCGCATGTGATTCTGGAACCCCACCAGGTTGTAGCTGTCCGCGCGCAGGTTCTCCTGGCGAAGCTGCAGCACCGCATACGGGCGCCGGCCGGTGCGGGGATCGGCCAGGCCCATAGGTTTCATGGGGCCGAAGCGCAGCGTCTCGCGCCCGCGCCGCGCCAGTTCCTCGATGGGCAGACACGCCTCGAAGTAGCACGCGGCGTCCTCAGAAATGTGCGAGGGAACGCTGGCGGCGTCCAGCAAGGCATCCAGGAAGCGCTCGTACTGGTCTTTATCGAGCGGGCAGTTGATGTAGTCGTCCGAGTGGTCCATCGACTTGCCGTATCGCGACGCACGGAACGCCACGGTCATGTCGATGGACTCGGCTTCCACAATCGGGCTGATGGCATCGTAAAAGAAGAGTCGCTGGGAGCCGGTGAGGCGCGCGATGTCGGCGGCGAGCGCGTCGCTGGTAAGAGGTCCGGTGGCGATAATTACCACAGCTTCCTCCGGCACGCGCGTCACCTCTTCACGCCGGATCTCAATCAGCGGGCTCGCTTCCACCGCCCGGGAGACTTCCTCAGAGAATACGACGCGGTCCACCGTGAGCGCGTGCCCGGCGGGAACACGAACCCGCCACGCGGCGGCGAGCAGAAACGATCCGAGACGCCGCAGCTCTTCCTTCAACAGCCATGGTGCGGAATTCTCCTGCTCGCTCTTGAGAGAGTTGCTGCAGACCAGTTCGGCGAACCGATCGGTATGATGCGCCGGCGTCTGGCGCACCGGCCGCATTTCATGGAGGATGGAGGGCAGGCCTGCGCGCGCCACCTGCAGCGCCGCCTCCGCCCCAGCCAGTCCGCCGCCAATTACGTGAACAGGAACCACTGTTGAAGAGGATACCGGAGCTACGACCGCGAAATCTTCCGCGCCCGCCAGAGCGACGCGATTCCAAACGAGGCCAGGAAAGCCGCGAAGCCGAAACCGGCCACCATGACGATCAGGGTCTGGGTATCGCTGGCGTTCCGACGCCAGGTCGACAGCGCCACGAAGGCGGCCAGCACTAGGAAGATGAATCCAATGAGTTGATTCCAGAGAATGCGGATCGGCCTGACCACTGCGGGCAGGATATGATGAAGGAACTTGCCGGCCAGTGCGAACATCTTTCTGCTGTCAGTGTAACGAACAAGCTGGCTCAGGGGGCTGCGTAGGGTGTACCATCTACTGAAACGGTGGTTTGGTGACGATATGATGGTTGAGATGCAGGAAACTGTGAAACCTGCGTTAACCGCTGCTCATCTTTGAAGCAGGGGTGATACCGCCAGTCTGTTGGGGAGCCGATTAAGAGAGGTACTCACTTGGACGACCGACTCAAGGAATTGATGCAGGAGTTGGGGAACGCGATCAATGAGTCGCTCTCCGATTCCGACCGTATCGCGGGCGCGATCGGCGAAATCAAGCGGGCCGGCTACGACGTTTTCCTCGTTCTCGAGGCGACCATCGGATTCAACAAACGCGAAGAAGGCGACGAGGAATCGTCCGAGCAGACTGACACGGAAGAAGCCGAAGCGCCCGCGAAGCGGCGATTCGAAGCGGGCAAGATTCGTCTTACCAGCCAGGATCAGAAGTTCCTCAAAGCTCTCAAGATCTCCATCGACGAAGAAGCCGAACGCTAGCGGCCCGGCAATCGCTTCGTCTCGTCACTCGGTCATCGACAACTCCGCAATCGCGATCAAATCCAGCGGCACACTATCGCCATCGGTCGCCGGCTCGGTGCGCGGCAGAACCGCCAGCGCCGCCAATTCGTCCATCTTCAGGGAATTGACGTGCCGTTGCCGTTCCACGGCGTGTTTCATCAGGCGCGCCAGGGGTTCCGCGTCCAGCTCCGACTTCACCAGAAAGTCCTGCGCGCCCTCTCGCAACAGCAGGGCTTCCAGGGTATCGTCGGCCTCATCCGCCATTACCAGAATGGGCGTGGCCGGCGCGACGCTGGAGACGGCCATGAATGTCTCGTGCAACACCCGGCTGTCGGGCAGGCTGAGGTTCAGCAGAATGGCGTCGAACCCGCCGTCGATGGCCAGATCGCACGCCTCGGCGGCGGTTGCGGCAAACACCGGCTCCCAGGCCATCCACTGCGGCCAGACCCCGGCTTCGGCGGCTTCCTCCAGCAGTTCCCGAAGGAAACGCTCATCTTCGAAGGAGTCTTCCACCACCAGCAGACGAAGTGTCTTGTTGTTTGCCACTGCTATAGAACAGTGGCATGCCGCGGACAGTGTTCTCAATCTTCGTCGAGCTGGTATTCCTTCAGCTTGCGATACAGCGTCGTCCGTCCGATGCCCAGCAGGTGGGCAGCGACGGCGCGATCGCCATGCGTGTATTCCAGCGCGCCGAGAATCGCCTGCTTCTCGATCTCGGCGAGTGGAAGAACCGGACAGGAGGGCGAAGCCGCAACCGTGGGAGCCACGTCCTGCGGCAGACTGCTGGCCATGGGCCGGATGGGTGCATCCGGCGTAGGGCCGCCCTGCGCGGAAGCGGCCGCGGCACGCGCGATCGACTGCGAGCGGCTGATGGCCACGTGGTTCTGCAGGCTCGACGGGAGGTCCAGTATGTGCAGCAGCGGGCCCGAATTGATGGCCACCATGTGCTGAATGCAGTTCTCCAGCTCGCGCACGTTGCCCGGCCATTCGTACCCGAGCATGGTCTCCAGCGTTTCCTGAGTCAGCGAGTGCGCTCGTCCGTACCGCGCCAGGAAATGTCCGATCAGCGCGGGGATGTCCTCGCGGCGGTCGCGCAGCGGCGCAAGACGGAGGTTCACCACATTGAGCCGGTAGTACAGATCGCGCCGGAAAGTGCCCTTCTCCACTTCCTTCGCCAGATCGCGGTTGGTGGCGGCGATAATGCGAAAGTCCGAGCGCCGCTGCAACAGCGAGCCCACCGGCCGGAACTCTTTCTCCTGCAGCACGCGCAGCAGCTTCGATTGCAGATCGAGCGGCACTTCGCCAATCTCGTCGAAGAACGCCGTGCCTCCGTGCGCCATCTCGATGAGACCGGTCTTCTGGCCGATGGCGCCGGTGAACGCGCCCTTGGCGTGGCCGAAGAGTTCGCTTTCCATCAGCGGCCCCACCAGCGACGAGCAATCGATCGGGACGAAGGCCCCCGCTGGATTAACGTCGTGGATGGCCCGGGCAATCACTTCCTTGCCCGTACCCGTCTCGCCGAGCAGCAAAACGGGCCAGCGGCCCCGGCCGAGCTTGTCCACCAGCCGCAGGATGTGCCGGATCCTTGGCGACTGACCGACGATCGTATGTGGTTGTGCCTGATCGATCATCGCGAATGGAGAGTGTTGCTTCCACCCTCGTTACTTATAGTGCAGGGACTCACAAAAACTCTATCCCGAAGTTGGCCCGCGACATAGCCCGCAGATGCGGTATACCACCCGCAAAAGGGTGGGGGGCAGGCGGGTACGCGAGGCGGCTCACCGTTCGGCTCCCACGGGAAGATCGTCCAGTCGAACGACAAAGCAATGGTCTACTTCTCCGCCCAGACGCTGTTCCAGTTGCTGGGCGCCCGATTCGCTGGTCTCGCGTCCCACCAGCACGCGCCACAGCGGCGGGCTACCCTGTCGCACGACGAGGCGCGCGGTTCCGTATCGGTTCTCCATGGCGGAACGCACCTGCTCCGCGCGCGCGCGATCGGCGAACGCGCCCACCTGCACCCCATAGAATGTCGCGGCGCCTTGCGTCACTGGCGCGGAGAGGATGTCGAGCCGGACATGCGCGACGCCGAGTCCGATCAGTTCGATCTTCTCCGCGGCGGCGTGCGAGAGATCGATGATCCGTCCGTCGACGAACGGACCGCGGTCGATGACGCGCACATCGACGGTCTTCGCGTTGCCGAGGTTGGTCACGCGCACCCAGGTCCCGAACGGAAGCGTGCGGTGGGCGGCCACCAGCGTCTCCATGTCGTAGATCTCGCCGTCGGCCGCCGGACGGCCGTGATAGGGATGACCGTACCAGCTTGCGAGGCCCGTTTCACCGGACTTTGGCGGAACCGCCGCGATTGGCGGGTGCGCCGTCGGCACTTGAGCAATGTGCCGCTTCGCGCATGCCGCCAGTGCGAGAGCGCAGGCCACGCCCATCACCGCGCAAAACGCGGCCGGCGCGTTGCTTCGTGCGTATGCGCAGCGGCCCCGGCACATCTATCCGGATGCTATCGCGCCGCGAAGCCGCAAGCAACAACAAAGCGCGCGCGAAATGGTCTCGAAAGCTTCAGAACAATTCAATGCGTCGATGTTTTGGCGCTCGCGGATGGTCCGCGGACGCCGCGCGCGCCCCGTAACTCTCATTTTTTTCTTGACTTTCATTGCGATCCACTTTATATATGAGTCACGGTGCGATCCTTCGGGGTCGCGCAAATTTGATGTTAGGGAGAATCAATCGATGAAGAACGCTGCAAAGAAAGCTGCCAAGAAGGCTGCCAAGAAAGCGCCCGCAAAGAAGGCGAAGAAGTAGCCTCGGCGCCGGAAGGCGCCACAGCCAAGGGTTCATGCAACAGGCCCCGAGTCATCGGGGCCTTTTTTCTTGCCCGCCGTTTCCCACTCCGCTCCTCACCGGTACTACGATAGCCAGCAGGAGTTCTCATGCGTCTCATCGTTACCGTCGTGCTGCTTTGCGGTCTTGCGCCGGCCGCCGACAATAGCGCTCTGGTGGAGCGGGTCGGCGACACCGGCTTCATCCAGCTCTCCGCCGACAGCTTTCAGAGCCTCACGCCGCGGCAGAAGGAGCTGGCGTGGTATCTCTCGCAGGCATCCATCGCCATCGACCCGATCATCTACGATCAGCTCTCCCGCTTCGGTCTGCGCCAGAAGGCCGTGCTGGAGATGATCGTCGCGCACCCCGACGGCGTCGATCCAGCGGCGCTGGGCAGGATTCTGTCGTTCACCAAACTCTTCTGGGCCAATCGGGGGAACCACAACGAGATGACCGCTCGGAAGTTTCTTCCCGAGTTCACGTACGAAGAGCTTCGCGCCGCCGGCCTGGCCGTTCTGCGCCACGGCGCGAAGGGCACCATGCTCGAAGAGCAATTCCTGAGCGAGCTGGACGCGCTGCGGGCGTCGCTGTTCGACGCCGACTTCGAGCCGATGATCACCGCCAAGAGCCCGCGCGGCGGCCTCGATATTTTGCAGGCGAGCGCGAACAACTTCTACCAGGGCGTAACGCTGGCCGATCTCGCCGGCTTCACCGAGCACTACCCGTTGAACTCGCGGCTGGTGAAGGAAGGCGATGAGCTGCGCGAGGAGGTGTATCGCGCCGGCACGCCCGACGGCCGCGTGCACCCGGGAACGTACGCGCTGTATCTGAAGCGCGCCAGCGATTACCTGGCCCGGGCGGAGAAGGTGGCCGAACCCGGCCAGGCGAAAGCCATCGCCGATCTGATCCGCTACTATCAGACCGGCGATCCGAAGGAGTGGCTCGAGTTCGATGCCGACTGGGTGCGCAACAACGCCACCGTCGACTTCGCCAACGGCTTCATCGAGGTCTATCGCGACGCCCGCGGCGCCAAAGGCACCTCGCAGAGTTTCGTGACCATCACCGACCAGCGCGTGAACTCGCTCATGCAGAAGATCGCGGCCAATGCTCAGTATTTCGAAAACAAGGCGCCGTGGGCCGACCAGTATAAGAAGCAGGGCGTCGAGCCGCCGATGGCCAAGGCGGTGGAGGCGGTGATCGAAACCGGCGACTTCCAGGTCAGCACCGTGGGTGACAACCTGCCGAACGAGGACGAGATCCACGAGAAGTACGGCAGCAAGAGTTTCCTGTTCACGGGTTCCACTCGGGCGCTCAACCACGCGGCCGGCGTCGGGGGATTCCGCGAGTTCTCCTGGAACGACGGCGAATTCCACCTCCTCGAGGCGCACGCCGACGAGGCCGAGGACCTGATGACCGCGCTGCATGAAATCATCGGCCACGGCTCCGGCAAGATGAATCCAAAGCTTACCGAGGAGCCGGCATTCTATCTGAAGCAATACTATTCGACCCTGGAAGAGGCCCGCGCCGATCTCATGGCCCTGTGGAACGCGTGGGACCCGCGGCTGCGCGAGCTGGGTCTCATTTCCAGTCCGGACGTGGCCAAAGCTATGTACTTCCAGGCCGCCATGGCGCCGCTCACGCAGCTCCGCCGCAATCCGAAAGGCGACACCCTCGAAGAGGACCATCAGAGGGACAGCCAGCTCATCGTCGAATACATCATCGACAAGACCGGCGGCATTTCGAAGAAGGAGCGCGACGGCAGAACCTACTACTACGTCGACGACTTCGAGAAAATGCGCCAGGGCGTAGGGCTGCTTCTGGCCGAACTGATGCGGATCAAGGCCGAGGGCGACTACGACGCCATCAAGGCCCTGATTGAACGCTACGCGGTCCACTTCGATCCGGCGCTGCGCGACCAGGTGGTGGAACGGTACAAGAAGCTGGGCCTGCCCTCCTACTGGGCGGGCGTCAACCCGGAACTGAACGGCGTCACCGGCCCCGGCGGCGGTACCACCAATGTCCAGGTGACCTATCCGCGCGACGTGGTGCACCAGTATTTGCGCTACAGCGCCATGTACGACCCGCGGCTCACTGAGCCATAGGATGGTTGAGTTATGAGGTTCTCAATACCACTTATCGTCTTGTGCGCGGGCATCTCGCCCTGCGCGTTCGGCCAGAGCACGTCCGCGAACACGGTTGCCGGGATGGGATACCTGTATCCGCCGGTCACCGTGGCTCCCGGACAACTGATTACGGTTTTTCTGCAGGGGAATGTGCAGGGCGATATCAGCGCCGCCGTGGCGGGCCTCTCAGCGCCCGTATTGGAAGTGCGCCCGGGGTCGAGTTGCCCGGCCTCTACCCTCTGCTCCCTCCTGACGGCCATCACCATCCAGATCCCTAACGTGATCGAGCCGTGCGGCTATCCCCCGGTGTGCAACGTCGTTAGCCTGGCGCAATTAGTCGTGACGGTAAACGGCGTTGCCGGAGCGCCGATTAACCTGACCCCGCTGCCCGATCGCGTGCACATTCTGACCGCTTGTGACACGGTGGTTCCCGGCGGGAGCGGATCTGCGCCTCAATTCAGCGCATTGCCTTGTGCGCCCCTGGTGACGCACGCCGATGGATCGGCGGTGACGTCGGGAAGTCCAGCGCAGGGCGGAGAAGTGGCGGTGGCCTATGCCGTCGGCCTGGGGTTGACCACTCCGGTGGTTCCCGCAGGCCTGGCAGCAACCGCCGCAACTCCGACACAGGAGACGTTCAACCTCGATTTCAATTTCCGGCCGAACGCGCTGGCCACGCAACCCGTGCAACCTTCCGGATGCAACACCTGTCCCGTGCCCGCCAGGCCTATCCCGCTCTACTCCGGCCTTGTGCCGGGGTACGTCGGGCTGTACCAGATCAACTTCACGGTTCCGCCAGCGCCCGTGGGCACGCAGACCTGCTCCGGCGCGGTGCAATCCAACCTGACGGTGAGCGTGGGCGGGTTGGCCTCGTTTGACGGCGCGGGGATCTGCGTCGCCCCGTATACGCCATAATTCAGTTATGAGCCACACGTTTGTCTGGAAGGAAGAGTATTCGCTCGGACAACCCGACATCGACCGCGAGCACAAGGCGCTCTTCCGGATGGCCCAGGAGCTGAACGAAGCCATGTTGCGAACCGATGCTCAGAAGGAACTGGCCGGCCTTTTCGCGCGGCTGGTGGCTTATACGATGTTCCACTTCAGCAACGAAGAGGCGCTGATGCGCGCCGCGAACTATCCGGACACCGCCAGCCACGTCCGCGAGCACGACCGCCTGACCGCAAAAGTGGCGGCGCTCGAGCGCGAGTTCGAGCATGGCAAGGCTACGGTGACCACGGAGACGATGGAGTTCCTGCGCCGCTGGCTCGACCACCACATCCTCGGAACGGACCAGCAGGTGGCCAGTCACATCCGCGGCGCGGACTAAGCCAAAAGGAGATCCAGTGGCGTTCCATCACGACCTGAGACTGGCGTTGCGGGCGCTCTGGCGTACCCCTGGGTTTACAGCCGTGGTGGTTCTCTGCCTCGCGCTGGGAACCGGTGCGAACACGGCCATCTTCTCGCTGCTGGATCAGGTCCTGCTGCGGAGCCTGCCGGTGCGCGATCCCGAACGCCTCGTCGTCCTGCACGGCCCGGGACGGCTTCCCGGCAGCGCCAGCGCCGACAACATGGAAACCGTTTTTTCCGTGCCCATGTTCCACGACATCCGCGATCGCACGCGCGTGTTCGACGGTGTGATCGCGCGCCTGGGGATGGGTGTCACGCTCACGGGCGGCGAGGCCGAACGCGCCGCGGCGGAACTGGTGTCCGGTGATTTCTTCAATGTTCTGGGAGTGCGCCCTCAGATCGGTCGAGTAATCGAGCCTGCCGACGACCAGAGTCACGCGCCGCACGCCGTGGCCGTGCTCGGCTACGCGTTCTGGATGCGACGCTATGGGGGTAGCGCGTCCGCATTGAATTCCACGCTCCGTGTGAACGGGGTTTCGGTAACGGTGGTCGGGGTGGCCGCACGCGGGTTCTCGGGCGTCCTGCGCGGTAACGATGTGCCGGAGATGTTTCTGCCCCTCGGCATGCACGGTCAGCTCGCCCCCGCCCTGGCCGGCTGGGCCGAGGACCGAAGCACGCGTTTCCTGAACGTCTTCGCGCGTCTCCAACCGGGCGAGAGCCGCGAACATGCCGTAG
>CAYVPZ010000037.1:0-14361 GCA_964453955.1 uncultured Solibacteraceae bacterium
CAATCCGTCGCTCATTAAGTCGCTCGCGCCGGCCGGTTATCAATTGAGGGTTCCGAAGGGAACCGCGGCAGAGGTGACGGCCGCGCTGGAGCAGGTGCCCGCCGAACGGCGAGCCAGCTGGCGCATGCACCGTGTTGCCGACGGCGAAACGCTGGCGGAGATTGCCCGGCGCTTCAACATGCCGGCAACCACGATTGCCGCAACCAATCGCATCTCGGTGGAGGCGCCCGCAACGGGAGATCTGCTGTTGATTCCAGCCTCTTCATCCGCCGGCCAGACACCCGCGCGGTCCGGTGTCCGCTACGCGAAGGCGCAGGGGCGCCGCCGCTCGCATGCGGCAGTGGCTGGCAAGGTCTCTCCGGGCGTGCTGCAACAGCGCGCCAGCAAGCGTCAGCCGCGGCTCGCCAGCGCCGTCCACCATCGCCATCACGGTTAACAACGCCGCGCGGCTCGCGACCGTCGCTTCGTCAGATTGCTCTTGCCTTCGCTAAAAAACGAGGTATTCTGGGTTGGTAGTTTCTATGCCCATACAGGAGGCGGGGGGAATGTTTGAAGGCTATTCGTTCGCCGATGACGCCGAACTCGACGATTTCGACTACGACAAAGAGCACGTGGACCTGGCATCGGAAGTCGGCGCGTACGGCAAGGATGAAGACGATGACGAAGAAGTGGAGGTGGTGATCACTTCGGTAGAAACGGTCACGGCGCCGGTTTCGGCCCCGCCGGCGCCGAAGCGCAAGCCCGCGAAGAAGGCGTCTGGCCCGAGCGCGAAAGCCGCTCCGCCCGCGCCGGCTCCCGTGAAAGCGGCTCCGAAAAAGGCCGCAAAGAAGGCGGCGAAGAAAGCCGTAAAGAAGGCCGCTAAAAAGGCCGCGCCGAAAAAGGCCGTAAAGAAGGCGGCAAAGAAGGCCGCCAAAAAGGCGGCGCCGAAAAAAGCCGTAAAGAAGGCGGCGAAGAAGGCCGCGAAAAAAGCGGCAAAGAAGAAGGGCCGCCGCTGAAACCTCCGGCCAGGGCGGGTTGCCATGCCCGCCCCGTTCCGTTCAGCCCTTTTTCACTACCTCGCGACAGCGTTCAAAAAGTTGCAGCAGAGAGTCGGCGTATTCTTCGGCACTCCGTGTCGCCTTGCCCCCAAACCCCGCGGCTCCCGTTCCTTTCCCGTATCCCGTGGTCACGGCGATGAACTTCATCAGCTCCAGCGCCACCTCGTCCTGAGACCGCGGTTCGACGTGGCCGTTCGCGTTGTCTTCCGCCATTGATTCTTTCCTCCCGATTGCCCGCGTGGAGCGAGCCTGGCGGCCCTGCCCCTTCCCATCCAGTCTATCGCGTGGATGAGAGAATGAGTCTGAACCGAATGCCCGTCGACGCCACCCGCCTCGTCCGAAAGATGCGCGGCGGCGCGCAGGCGCATTTGCTAGAATGCGCGGACGGCGGTTTTTATGTCGTCAAGTTCCGCAACAATCCCCAGCATCGCCGGGTGCTGGTGAACGAGTGGATCAGTTCGGTGTTTCTGCGGCACCTGCAAATCGCGGCGCCGGAGGCGGCCGTCGTGAATCTGAGCCCGGAGTTTCTGGAGGCCACGCCGGACGTCTCCATGCAACTGGGGTCGCACGCCGTGCGGCCCGAACCCGGACGGCATTTCGGCTCGCAGTTTCCGGGCGATCCGTCGCGCATGGCCGTGTACGATTTCCTGCCCGACGTGCTGCTCGCCAGGGTGGCCAATGCGGCCGAGTTCCCGGGCATTTTCGCGTTCGACAAGTGGGTCGGCAATGCCGACGCCCGCCAGGCGATCTTCTTCCGGGCCCGGCTGCGGCCGCCCGCGTCCGAACCTGCCGGCGAAGCGGCTCTCCGGGTGGGCTTCCTGGCGCAGATGGTGGATCACGGCTACGCCTTCGATGGCCCCCACTGGACCTTCGAGGATTCCCCCCTGCGCGGCCTGTATTTCCGGCACTCCGTGTATCAGCGAGTCCGCACGCTCGACGATTTCCAGCCGTGGCTCGACCGCATTGTGAACTTCCCCGAGGAAGTGATCGACGACGCCTTGAAACGGATGCCGCCCGAGTGGGTGGCCGACGACGACCCGGCCCTGCGGCATCTCCTGCACCAGCTCATGCGCCGCCGCAAACAAGTGCCCGAATTAATCCGCGAGGCCGCCACTGGGCAGACCAGGCCCTTCCCCAACTGGCGTGCCCACTGACGGTCAGGATCGCTCCGGTGCATGGGCCCAATGTAGTGCACCACCGGATTCGCCTCCAGGGACGCGCGGCGCAAGCCGCGCGCAGGCGCATTAGAATGGAAGCTTATGCATCGCTTCCTGCTTCACAACGACCAGATTCTGGACGCGAGCACCAGGGATCTCGCGGCCGGTCAGGTCGGCCTGCTGGCCGGGTGGGGGGTCTTCAGCACCATCCGCATCGCCGAGGGTGTCCTGTTCGCGTTCGAGCGTCATTGGGATCGCATGCGCCGCGATGCCAAACGCCTGCGCGTTCCCTTCCCGCCCGATCCCGAATGGATGCACACCCGGCTGCTGCGTCTGGTGGAAGCCAACTCCGCCAGCGACGCCACCATGCGCGTGGTGGTGGTGCGCAACCGCGGCGGCCTGTGGCAGGGGCCCGGCGTGGACCGCGATTTCGACCTGATCGCCTTCACCTCCCCTATAGTCGACTGGCCGGGCGCGGTGCGGCTGGGCGTGAAGCCGGCGGCGCGCTACTCCCAATCCGAGTTCGCGTCCACGAAGATGCTCTCGTGGGCGCAGAATCTGGTCTATTACGAGCAGGCTCACGAGCGAGGCCTCGATGAATACGTATTGCTGAACGAGCGGGGCGACATCGCCGAGTGCACCTCCGCCAACATCTTCGCCGTGTTTGGCAACACCGTCTGCACTCCCCCGCTCAGCGCCGGATGTCTGCCCGGGGTGACCAGGGCCCTGCTGCTGACCGAAATCAAGGCGCCGGGCCTGACCACGGTGGAGCGTCCGCTGACCCCCGCCGACCTCGAGAAAGCCGATCAGGTGCTCATCAGCTCCACCACCCGCGACCTGCTGGTGGTGGAGTCCATCGAGGGCCTGGCCATCCGCAACGAAGGCCACGCGGCCGCCGTACTGGAGGAGGCGCTGTCGGCATACCGGGCGCGCTACGTGCAGGAGCATGCGCACGCCGCGCCGGTGAGCGGCGAATAAGAAAAAAAGCTGCTCCATCCAGGTGGATTGCGATGCTAAACTAAGGTCCTGGATCTCATGGGACCGCTCTCTGACGGTCGCAGCCCCGCGGCGCACACCCTGGCGCCATTCGGAACGTGCCCTTCCTGTGGCGGCCACAACCTCCGCGCGTCAAAGATACGAGGGTTCGGCGAATGGCTGCAAAACCTGGCCGGCGTGGTCCCGTTTCGCTGCCGCCAGTGCAACACGCGCTTCAGCACGCTGCTCTGGGATGTTCGAAGCTGGAAGTACGCGCGATGTCCGAACTGTCTGAGCACGGAGCTGGGCCACTGGTCCGAGCACCATTACAATGCGCCGCTGGGCGCGCGGCTGCTGGTGGGAATGGGCGCCAGCCGCTACCGCTGCGAGGTGTGCCGCCACAACTTCGCCAGTTTCCGGGCTTGCAGGGAGAGGTTCTCGTGGAAGAAGCGGCGCGCGACCGCGAAGGCTGCCACGAGCGGGAGCTAGCGAGGCCCAAAAAAAGCAGAAGGTTCCAAGCGACCTTCGGGTTCAGCTTGTTCCCCGACCGGCATGCCCGGCCGGAACATGGCGGCTATGCACGGTCCGCATTCGCTCTCTTGCTCCCCGCCGCGGCTTTTGCGCCGCATCGGATCAGTGCGCCAGAGCGCCTGCCGCGACCGCCATACCCGGAGCCTGCGCTTCGCGACGGCGTTTCGCTCGCCCCCGTGGCTGTGCCCTTTCGAGCGCCTCCGCGAGGGGTCAACGTTCCCCGCCTGCCGCTTCAGCCCAATCCCGAATCTGCCTTCCAGCCCGTTCGGTTCGCCACTCCCGGCCTCGCTCCGCTTTTGCATTGCTTGCGCGGGGCCGATCCACGTTGCGTTCCCGTTGCCGGACGCCGACTCGTTACTACCAAGCCGCCTTCAGCCTTCACTCCCCCTTGGGACGGCGTCCCTCGGGATCAACGTGCCTGCCGACACCAGCCTGTGAGGCTCTCCTTCGCCCTCAACCCGATCTCCATTCGCTCCCCGCTGCCGGCTCTGTTTTATCGTTGCCAGCTTCGGATCATCGTTCCCGGTTCGCTGTCGCTTGCGAGGCTTGCTGTTCCTTCTGACCTCCTGGAACCTTCTACATAATGCTCTCGAAGCGCGCCGGAGTCAACCGTTACATTTGTGTGTAAGGTATTTTTTCCTCAGGTTGAACTACCTGTAGGATCAATATCTTGCAGCAGTGTCTGTTGAAAACGCTGTGAATAAAACGTGCGCCGGCGAAGATGTTTGGAACGACAGGACCATTGCAGGCGAAAACGCCTGCTCCACCAGTCCTTGTGGAGCAGGCCTTTGGACTGCCACTTGTCCCTAGCGGTGCGATTCTTCGCGCGCCAGTTTCGGAGCCGCCCGCAATTGCGCTTCTTCGAGCCGCCGCGTCTCCTGCCACGTGAAGAACATGCGGTGCGCCACGGTGATGTTGGAGAGCACCGCGATCACCCACAGCACCGGCGCCATGCGATAGAACAACGCGCCGATAATCAGCAGCACCACCCGCTCGGGCCGCTCCATGAAGCCGACCTTGCACGTGGGAATGGCGTTCTCGGCGCGGGCGCGCGTATAACTCACCATCACCGCGCCGGTCATGACGATGGCCGTCAGGACCACATAGAACGGGCGGTTGATGTTGCCGTAGTAGACCAGCAGCCCCATCAGCAGCGCGAGGTCGGAATAGCGGTCGAGGACGGAATCGAAGAAACCTCCGAAGCGAGTGACCTGGTTGGTGGCGCGGGCCACGCGCCCGTCCACCATGTCGAACAGACCCGCGCTGATAATCACGAACCCGGCGGCGCGGAACCGGCCGGCGCCCAGCAGGACGGCGGCCACCACGTTGATCAACAGCCCCAGAAACGTGAGCACGTTGGGGTGGATCTTCGACAACGCCAGCCCATGCACGATCAGCCGGATGATCCGGTTACAGACCGTGCCGATAACGCGTGTATAGGTCATACCCAGCTTCACACCGCGGCGTCGTGAATCGTCTTCACCTTCAGGATCTCCATTTCCCGCGCGCCGCCCGGGATCTGGATCTTTACCGAATCTCCCGCCTTTTTGCCCAGCAGACCCTTGCCGATCGGAGAGCTGGTGGAGATGCGGCCGTTGGCCAGGTCGGCCTCTTCGCTGGTCACCAGATAGTAAGTGGCTTCCTCGTCCTTGTCCACGTCGAGCACGGTGACGGTCGAGCCAAGGCCGGCGCGGTCGCGGGGAATGCGCGACATGTCGATCATGGAGAACTCGCGCAGCCGGGCGCGCAAATGGCCCAGCTTGGCGTTCACCAGACCCTGGCGCTCCTTGGCGGCGTGATACTCCGCGTTTTCGCTCAGATCGCCGTGCTGGCGCGCCTTCAGGATTTCTTTCGGCAGCTCATTCCGCAGTTCGTACTCGAGCGCCGCGATCTCCTCCTCCATCTTCTTCTTCAGATCTTCCATTCCAACAGGCCCAGGAGCCATTATACGGGAGAAGTTCGGCCCTGGGTGCCCCAATGGGACACCAGCCCCATGTCCCCTCAGGAGCGCGCGTTCAGACGGAAAACGGTGAAAGACAGGTAGGCCGCGAACAGGACCCAGAGCAGATACGGCCCCAGCAGCAGGGCGGCGACCCACGACGCCGTCCACACCTGCACCCCGATGATGGCCACCGAGATCGCCAGCAGCAGAGCTTCGAGCGTGGCCGAGCCCATCTGATGCCGCGCGAAGAACAGGTAGCTGAAGGCCACGTTGAGGAAGGCGTTCACCGAATACAACGCGCCCAGCTCGCCGTGGTCACGGTCGGGGCTGGCATCCCAGGCCAGTATCGCCGACACACACGTCAGCACGGCCAGGATGGTCCACATGCCGGTGATGATCCTCGCCGGCGGCATCCAGGAGGGAATGCGCAATGTGCGGAACCAGGGGAGGCCGCTGCGCGTGATCAGGCTTCCCGCCATCACCACGGCGATGGCGATCAGCGGGATCAGAATGTAATGTACCTGCATCGGGCGCCGGAATGCTGCGCCTACTGCGAATTCGCGACGTAAATGGTGGTCTGGATGTGATTGCCGGCCGTATCGATGTTGCTGTAGAAGCCGCCCAGACCAACCAGCACGATCACCGCGCCCGGAGGCGCGTCCGCGGGCACCTTCGCGTTAATCTGCCACAAGCCGACATAGTTGGGCGCCAGACCCGAGTACTCCACATCACCCGGGTCGAGGAAATTCGGACCGTTGATATACACCGAGGGCGTCTCGGCCGTGGGCGTCGCGGCGGTGGGCGGCGTACCGTCCGGCGGAGCGCCCGCCACAAGGCCCTGCCCGGTTCCGAACAGCGAAATGTACTGCCCCGCCTGCACCGGGTTCTTGGCGCTGTTGATGGTCCCCGTGGCGGCGTTGATCGCCGCCACCTGTCCCTGGCCGGATGAGTCGGCGGTGAACAAAGCCGGGGAAGCAACCTGAATATCGAACAGGCCGCTGGTGAGAATCTGGCCCGTCGAGGCCTGCACCGCCTGCACCTGCACCTGTCCGGCCGGCGTGCCCATGGGTATCTGGAAATTAATCTGCGTGGGTGAAGCGTAGAGCAGCGGCGCAGCCACCGTTCCCACAAACACCTGCACGTCGCCCAGCGTGGTGGGAAGGGGAACGGACGGCGCAGATACCTGCTGCGATCCGAACATTGCTGTCCCCTGGTTAAACAGACTGGCCAGCATGCCGGGCGCGTAGCGATAGAAATAGTTGGCCGAACTCTGCATCTTCATCACCGGGTAAAAGAAGGTGACCCGGTTGGTGGCGTCCGCGATCACCGGGTTTCCGAACGGATCGAACGTCACCGCCAGGGGTTCCGTGGAGCCCACCCCGGAGACGGGCACACCTCCACCGGCAACCAGTTGGCTGAACGGCGGGTACTGCAGCACCTCGTTCGCCTGGGTATTGGCCACCCATACTTCGCCGGTCGCGCTGCTGACGGAAACTCCCAGCGGGGCCGATATGGTGACCGTGGAATTGGTGGCCAGAGAAAACGATGGCGGGGGGTTCACGGCGGGCGTGGATGCGTTCGCAAAGATGGCAATGCGATTGTTTCCCGTGTCCGCGACGTACAGGTTGTCCTGGGGATCGGTGGCCATCAGACGTGGGCCGTTCAGCCCGTTCGCCACCGCCGTTCCCGAGCTGGTGAGGAAATAGTTGGGCTGGCCGAGAACTCCCGCGGCCGGCTGGCCGTTGCTGAAATCGCCGCCGGACGGCTTGACGAACAGGAGAATGCGGTTGAACGCAATATCGGAAACCACCACCTGGCCCGAAGCCGTGATGGCCACGCCGTAAGGCGCGCTCATGGTCCGCGAGGTGGGATCGGTGATGTCCAATGAGAAACTGGACTGTCCCAGCACGAGATTCGCCTGCAAAAGTCCGGTCTGGGCGAACGGCGGCGGGAACCGCAATACCCGCGAGTTACCGGTATCGGCCACCCAAAGATTGCCGTCGGCGTCCAGAGCCAGGCCCTCGGGCAGCCATAAGCCCGAATTATTGGGCACGCCAATGACCGCGCCATTTTTGGTCTGGGTGGGGGTGGCCGGGTAATTCACAATGCGGCGGTTGAAGTCGGGCTGTCCGATCACCATGTCCGCCTTCGTCCCCGGCGCAACCTTCCGGTAGTCGGCGAAACCGAGAACGCGATTGTTGCCGGGGTCGGAAACGAACATGTGGTTGGTGGCGGGGTCGATGATCACCGCGCCGCCCGGGTACGGTACAGTCACGCCGCTCGAATTCACGTTCTGCGAATAAAACCAGAACTCGCGGCCTTCGATGAGGTTCGGAGCGTCATAGGGAAAGTCGGTCTGGCCGAGGACGCCCGTAGCCGTGGTGGCAACCTGGCCAGCCGTGGACGCCTGGGGGAAGGCCAGGACGCGGTTGTTGCCCGCATCGGCCACCAGCAGCGTGGAGCCGGTCCACGCGGCCGCCACCGGGCTGGACAGAGTGGACGCACTCGCCTCTACGCCTCCCCGGTTCGCCGTGCCCGATACCATGTCGGCCTGGCCAATGACCACACTGGCCGAAGGCGAGAACGACGACGCCACCGCCGGCCACTGGCTGAACGGGGCGAATCCAAGGATGCGGTGGTTGCCGGTGTCCACAACGTAGGGGTTGTCGCCCACCATCACCACACCGTCGGGCCCGCTCAGCGTGCTCGCGGCGATGGCCGGGGGATTGGGGTTCTCGCTGGGCGGGATCACCCCCATAATCCGCAACGCGGCCTGGCCCTTGGCGACGGGAGGGCCGAAGACGAGCACCCGATTCAGGTAATCGCACACGTACAGGTCCCCCTGCTGGTCGATGGCCAGCCCGGATGGCTCCGCGGTGTAGTTCAACTGCGTGGGATCCGGATAGGTGCTGGGCAGCGCGTTGGAGAGGAAGGTGGCCTGCCCGAGAACCAGACTCGCCGCCGGCGCAAAGGCCCCGCTTTGCAGCACCGCCTTCGGGAATTCGAGAACGCGATTATTGCAGGCGTCGGACACGTAAAGATCCCCGGCCGTGTCGAACACCATGCTGGTCAGGTAAACGGTTCCACCCGACGCCAGGCAGATCGTATTGGCGGCCGGCGCCGTCTTGCCCTGGTTCGGATAAACGCTGTTCAGATCCGTCTGGCCGATCACAATATCGGGTTCGAACACGCCACCCGCGGCCTGTTGGAAGGGCTGGGGAAACCTGAGGATGCGGTTGTGGCCGGCATCGGCCACATACAGGTTTCCGGATGCGTCCACGGCCAGCGCGGCCGGATACTCGAAGCCCGCGGTCAGGTTTGTCCCGGGACCCTGGGGAAGCGTCGAATACACGTCCAGCTGGCCGAGAACCAGATCCGCGAAAGCGCCGTTCTGGAAGCCGGTGGCATTCTTCCACGCAAGGATGCGGTTATTGCTCGTATCGGCAACATAGAGGATGGGAGGCGTGACCGACGTGTCCAAAGCCACCGCCTGCGGCGAGTTGAATTCCCGGCCTTCGACCAGGTTCGGAGCAATGGCCGTCAGAGTGGTCTGCTGCAACACCGCCTGGCCGACAATATTTGACGGGACGGTGTTGTAGACAACCTGGCCGAACAGAAACGAGACAGGGATGAGGAGAGCGCAGAGGCGCACCACGAAAACGCGCATATTCATTGAACTTCCTGACCTGGACGCACGCGGGCAGCGTCTCGTTTATACATAGCACATCGCTTTCGAACCCGGCGAGAGAAGCAGTAAGGGTTTTTCCTGATATCGGGGAAACACCCTGGTCGGTGGAGCAGGCGTTTTCGCCTGCATTCGGTCCCCTAGCGCGCCGGCGCCGGAACGGGCGTCAGGTCGCGGCTGCTGATGATGCGGTCCACGATGCCGTAGTTGAGCGCCTGATCCGGGTCCATGATGTAGTCGCGATCGACGTCGCGCTCGATTTTTTCCATGGCCTGTCCCGTGGCATGGGAGAGGATCTCGTTCAGACTCTGCCGCATGCGCAGAATCTCGCGGGCGTAGATGTCAATATCGGTGGCTTGTCCGGCGAGGCCGCTCATGGAGGGCTGGTGGATCAGGATGCGCGAGTGCGGCAGGGTGAAGCGTTTTCCCTTGGTGCCGCAGGCAAGCAGCACCGCGGCCATCGAAGCCGCCTGGCCAATGCAGTAGGTGACGATGTCCGGCTCCACCAGGTTCATGGTGTCCAGAATGGCCAGACCGGCGGTGATCGACCCACCCGGCGAATTGATGTAGAGAGAGATGTCCTTCTCGGGATCCTCCGCGGCCAGGAACAGCATCTGCGCCATCACCAGGTTGGCGACATTGTCGTCAATGGGCGTGCCCAGGAAAATGATGTTCTCCTTCAACAGGCGCGAATAGATGTCAAAGGCGCGCTCGCCGCGCGAGGTCTGCTCCACCACCATGGGCACAAGTACTGAATTCTGCATGCCGGCTCCTTCTTTCACCCATCATACGTGATTGCAACCGACCACCCGGCCCGTGTCCCCCGGCCATGCGACGTCGAACCCCATGCTTTCGACAAAAGCCACGTCATCCGCGTCGAAGCAATCCCGGGGACCGGCCTTGAACCGGCCGATGCTCTCCGGGGGCCTGACCAGCGCGGCCAGCGCGGCCACCCGTTCCGGCGTCGGCTCCATGCCGAGGAACTCCAGCAGCCTGGGAAGCTCCCGCGGCGGGTCCGCGCAAAGAAGGTCGTAGTTCACCAGCAGAAACCGCCCGCCCATTTCCCGTCCGGTCTCCAGCACCCGGCGATGGGCGGCCACCCAGTACCGCAGCGAAAGGCGGGGCGTCACCGCGATCGTATCGGCGCCCAGAAACCGCGGGCCCCAGTTCTGCACCTGATGCTGATTCAGGCTGTACGCCATGTCGAGGCCGTTGCGGGCGACATGAATATAGCGCAAGCCCGGCTCCGCCTCCCTCAGCCGCTTCAGCACAACATGCGTATTGGGCTCTTTCCAGCCCCATGGGCCGTCGTTGCGGACCACGCCGGAGCATTTGCGGATGAGCGAGTCGGCCCGCTCGGACAACCATTCGGCATCCTGCTGGAACCGCGCCGCAGTGCACTCCCGCACCAGCCGGATCTCCGCTTCCGACAAGGGATCCGCTCCGTACATGGCCTTCCGGAAAACCGTCAGCAGCGCGCGAAACTCCTCCGCCGGACAGTCCAGCGCCTCGGGCCGTTTGAACAGCAGGGTGAACCAGAGATTGTCGAGCGAAAAGTTGAGGTCGCTGCCTATATGAAAGCCGAGGGCGGCCAGCATGCCGGCAATGAGCCGCGTCCCGCTTCCGCCGACGCCGCCTGCGGCGACCGGTGTCCTGTCAGCCTCCTGCACGCGTAGCGATCATAGACGGAATGCCAATGGCAATGCAAGGAGGCAGGACAAAATAGGGCGGACGCTCATAACGGGTGAAGAGGGGTACTGAGCGTCCGCCGCCGTAACGGGGATTTGTCTATAGGAACGCGATCCCGGCGCCTGAAGTTACGGTGCGGCGGGCTGCCTTTCGTAAGCTTGCGTAAGAGAATGTAAAGCGCAGCGGCTCAGAGCGTCAGACGCCACGCGTTGAGGCCCTCGACGATGACGCGATCGAGCCACGAACCGAAACGGCTTCGTGTCGAGGCAAGGGCTTCCTCGTAGTTGATCTGGAACGAGCTTCCGATTATGGCGGGTTCCGCACCCTGTATCCTCAAATTCGCCACGACGGTCATGTTGCGGTTGCTGCCGCCGGTGAAGTACAGGATCAGTGAATCGAAACGACCCGTCGTGAGCAACAGCTCTACCAGTCGCTTGTATGAAAAGTCGCGCGTTATAGCGGGGTCAGGTCGAAGTACATGGTGCCTTACATTGAAGGCAAAGCCGTCAGCGAGGACGCCGATTTCGGAAGTCAGTTCCGCCACCACTATTTCAAGGCGCTCCAACGCGAGGGTCGTCAGTTGTGTTGCGGCCTCCCTGACGGCGCGCCACTCCGGCAGTGCCTTGCCTCGTTGCAGCAATCGCTTGCGCGCAGCGACGATGGCTTCGTGAGTTGACGTGATCGGACGGGCATCGAAAGCGAACTCCGTTGCTTCAATCAGAGCGTTGTGCTGTGTCTCGACGAACAATGCTACGAGAGGCCGCAGGTCGTCCTCGTCCGCCTTCTCGAGAGCTTCGATGTAACGGGCGTGATCATCGCGCTTGACGATCAGGGGAAACCAGCCGGCCCTGATGAACACCAGACTCGCAATTGCCCGGGCCACCCGTCCATTTCCATCGGCAAACGGATGGATCTGTGCGAACCGGTGATGGAGCCAGGCCGCCTCCACCTCAGGACGGATGCCTCGCGCTTCGTGCTCGCCATGCATGCGCAGAAGCTGGTCCATTTCGGAATCTACGTGTTCGGGCGGGCAATACTCATGTACGGACCCATCGGGCCTGGTCGGACTGTTCGGTGTTGTCTTGTACCGACCCTTCTCCAGCCGCTTCTCAAATGCCTGGCCAAACGGATCGACGGCCACGTAGGTGTCGACATTGCGCAGCAGTGCGGCATGGAGTTCCTTCACGTAGCCGTTCGACAACTCACGGCCTCCGGCTACGAAGTCGAGCATGGTTTCCAGCGCCTCGTAATGATCCTGAATGATGCGCGCGACGAGGGTGCTGTCCCGGTTGGTTGCATCGTGCGGAATGAGGGCGGCGTCGATGCCCTTCTCAATCAGCGTCCGCGTGACGCCACGGTCGAGTGTGTACACGTCCTCGATAATGCCGGTCTCGATGGCCCACTCCCGCCGCAGCCGCTTCTCGAACTCGTCGAGTGTTCCGGCCTCGGCCATATGGCTCTTCTGCCGATTCCAGACGCGCAGAAGCGCAACCAGTTCCCCATCGGTCAGAGCTCCGGCGTCGCCGGGCAGATCGGTAATGGGACGCCACTTGTACCCCACCGGCATTCGTTCCGATTATGATGGCTTCCATGAGCGATCCGCAAACCTTCCCCTATGAGACGCGCCTCAATATCCAGTACGGGCCGCTCGAAGTCATCGACGAGCGAGCCCTTGCCGATGCGTGCGCTGACAAGTGGTACAACCAGACCCTGTGTCAGGTGAACGCGTCCGTTGTTCGCCTCGGCGTCGTCGAAGGCGAATATCACTGGCACAAGCACGACGAGGACGACGAGTTCTTCTACGTCGTCGAGGGGCAGCTCCTGATCGATCTGGAGGGCCGCACCGTGGAACTCTCCGCGCGGCAGGGGCTGGTGGTGCCGAAGGGAGTGGTGCATCGCACGCGCGCCCCCCGGCGCACCGTGATTCTGATGGTGGAAAACGCCGGCATCATTCCCACCGGAAGCTGAACCAGCCCGGCTACGCTTCGTCGCCTTCCACCACCGCCTTGAGCCGCGCGAGGGCGTCGTCCCATTGCCGGGAGACGCGATCCAGAAAAGCCCGCGCCTGCTCCATCTGACGTCGATCCAGCGACCAATGCTGCTCCCGTCCGCGGCGTGAGCCGTGCGCCAGACCGGCGCCCGCCAGAACGTGCAGGTGCTTGGTGACGGCCTGACGCGTCATCCCTGTCCCCGCCGCGAGTTCCGTGATGGACAGGGATTCGCCACGCGCCAGGCGCACCACCAGCCGCAACCGCGTCGCATCGCCGAGCGCGGCGAACAGCGTTGCCGGAGCTTTATCGGGCAGCCTGTGCGGGCTCACTGAGGTACCGGCCGAGGGACGCCATCTGGTGCTCCCAGCCGCCCTCGTTCTGCTTGAATATTCTGGACGGGCGGTCGGCGAAGAGCCGCTCAAAGCCCGACTCGGTGACGGTGATCAGCGTACCGCCCTCCGCATCCTCGAGCGCGAACTCCACCAGCGTCGGCGGCTCGCCGGTGAGGTCCTCGCCGGGCAGTTTGACGCCCGGATGCCAGCGCCAGGAGAAGCGCTGCTCGGGAACCATCTCGGCAACGTCCACAAAGAACTCCACGTTCTCGTAGCCTTCGTGGGTGGAGAAGAAGCGCACGCGGGCGCCCGGCTGAAAAGCGGTATCGGTGGTCCGGGCGCCAAACCACTGGCAAAATTCCGAGACACCGGTCAGGGCGCGCCACACGCGGGACCGCGGGGCGCGGATCAGAGTGTTTCGTTCAATGCGATTCATGCAACCTCCAGGTTGCATGATACGACAGTCCCGGCGGATATGCAACCAAAAAGTTGCACGACGCGCGGCCTCTACTGCAACTTGCCCTTCACGAACAGCACCGATTTCTCCAGCGCGTCCAGCGCCGCGTCCATAAGAACCTCGCCGTGCGGCAGATCGGGACGCTTCTGGCCTTGCGGCCCCAGGCAGAAATCGTGGTACCCGTTCTCATACACTTCCATGCGCACGGACTTGCCGGCCGCCGCCAGCGCGTCGTGCAGCATGGTGGCCACGGGCAGCAGGCGGTCGGCGGCGCCCTGCAGAATCAGGATGGGGGTTTGGATGGGCGCGATGTTCTTCCGTGAAATCTCTGGATCGGGCACCGCGTGTGGACCGGGTGGAAACGTCATACCCAGAAACCAGATCGCCGCGGGGGCACCCACGATGGCCGAATTCACGGTCACGCGGGAGACCAGTTGCATGACCAGGTTGCCGCCCAGACTGACTCCGTACAGATTCAACTGGCCGGGATCGACGTACGCCAGCGCCTTGACATAGTCGATCACCGCGAGCCCGTCATCGATGGAGGTGACCACTCCGTTCGCCG
>CAYVPZ010000038.1:0-14353 GCA_964453955.1 uncultured Solibacteraceae bacterium
AGGACTGAACCACACAACCGCGCCCGTGGAAGTGCGCGAGCGCCTCGCCTTCGACGCGGCCTCTCTGCCGGAGGCCCTGCACGCGCTCAAGCGCCGCCCCGGTTTCCTGGAGGGCCTGATTCTCTCCACCTGCAACCGCGTGGAGATTGCCGTTGCCGCCGACGACAACGCGGCCGGCGACGTGGACCAGTTTCTGGCCGAGGTGCGCCTGGTCTCCCGCGAGTGGATCAGCCCCTACCTTTATCACTTCGACGACCGCGCGGCCATCCAGCATTTGTTCCGCGTCGCCTCCAGCCTCGATTCCATGGTGGTGGGCGAGCCGCAGATCCTCGGCCAGCTCAAGTCCGCCTGGGAAGTGGCGCGCGCTGAAGGCGCCGTGAGCGGCTTTCTGGACGGCCTGCTCATGCGCGCGTTCAACGTGGCCAAGCGTGTGCGCACGGAGACCGACATCGGGTCGAGCGCGGTGTCGGTGAGCTTCGCCGCGGTGGAGCTGGCGCGGGAAATCTTCGGCCAGCTCCGCGACAAAACCGTGATGGTGGTGGGGGCGGGGAAGATGTCCGAAGCTGCGGCGCGTCACCTGCACCGCTGCGGGGCGTCGCGAATCCTGGTGACCAACCGAACCGAAGAGCGCGCCCAGGAAATGGCCCGCGTCTTCAACGGCGAGGTGGTGCCCTACACGGGCTTCATCGCCGCGCTTCCCCAGGTGGATATCGTCATCGCTTCGAGCGGCGCGCCGCACTACATCCTGCTGAAGGACCAGATGAAGAAGGTGATTGAGGCGCGGCGCAACCGGCCCGTCTTCGTCATCGACATTGCCGTGCCGCGAAACATCGACCCGGCCGTGAACGAGCTGGACAACGTGTTCCTCTACGACATCGACGACCTGCAGCGCGTGGTCGCGAACAACCTGCAACACCGCCAGGAGATCGCCGGCCAGGCCGAGCTGATCATCGAAGAGGAAGTGGAGCAGATGATCGCGCGCCTGAAGACGCGCGAAGTCGTGCCGGTGATCGTCGGCTTGCAGGAGCAGCTCGAGCGCGTGCGGATGGCCGAGCTGGCGCGCATGCGTGGGCGCCTGGGCCAGTTGACGCCGCACCAGGAAGAGGCGCTGGAGGCGCTGACCAAAGCCATCATCAACAAAATCGCCCACGGGCCCATTTCCGAGCTCCGGCGCACCGCCACGCAGCCGGAAGGCGCGCACATGGCCGGCATTATCCGCAAGGTCTTCCGTTTCGGAGACTGATATGGCCACGAATAAATACGAATACACACGAATCAAATCGGAGCTCCTTATCCGTGTTCATTCGTGTTCATTCGTGGCCAATTCGTTTGCGGGAGCCGGATGCTGACCATCGGCTCGCGGGGCTCGCAACTGGCGTTGTGGCAGGCGCGCTGGATTCAGGCGCGGCTCGAGGCGCTGGGCGAAGAGTGCAACATCCAGATTATCCGTACTACCGGGGACCGCATCACCGACGTGCCGCTCTCGAAGGTCGGCGCCAAGGGCCTGTTCACCAAGGAAATCGAGGAGGCGCTGCTGCGCGGGGACATTGACGTCGCCGTGCACAGCATGAAGGACATGCCCACCGAGGTTCCCGCCCGGCTCGCCATCGCCGCGATTCCCGAACGCGAGGACCCGCGTGACGCCATGGTCGGCATTCCTCTGGCCCATCTTCCACCGGCCGCGCACGTCGGCACCAGCTCCCTGCGGCGCTCGGCGCAGCTGCTTGCGCTGCGGCCGGACTTCGTGATCGAGAGCATTCGCGGCAACGTGGACACGCGGCTGCGCAAGCTGGAGGACCCGCATTTCGATGCCATCGTGCTGGCGGCGGCGGGTCTGCGCCGGCTCGGTCTGGAGGGGCGAATCGCGGAATTGCTGGACCCCGCCGTGATGTGTCCGGCAGTGGGCCAGGGAGCGCTGGCCATCGAGACGCGAAGCGATGGCGGGCCTGCCCAGCAGATCTGCCGCGGGCTCGATCATGCCGAAACCCGCGCTGCCGTGAGCGCGGAGCGAGCGCTGCTGGCCCGGCTCGGCGGTGGCTGTCAGGTGCCCATTGGCGCGTACGCCCGCGTTGCCCAGGGCATGCTGCAGATCGACGCGGTGGTGGTCTCGCCTGAAGGCGACACCATCGTCCGGCTGGGATCGTCCGGACCGGTGAGCGACGCCGAGTCAATCGGCAGCGCGCTGGGTGAGGAGTTGCTCGCGGCGGGTGGCCGCGAAATCCTGGAGGACGTCTACGGCGACGCCGCCCATGGGTAATCCCGGCCGTGTGTACATCGTCGGCGCGGGCCCGGGCGATCCCGAGTTGCTCACGTTGAAGGGCCGCCGCGTCCTCGGCCTGGCCGATGCGGTTCTCTACGACCATCTGGCCAACTACGCCCTGCTCGAATTTGCTCCCGCTTCCGCCGAACGCCTGTACGTCGGGAAGAAGCGCTCCGAGCACGCCTTCTCGCAGGAAGAGATTTGTGGGCTGATGGTCGAGCGCGCCCGCCGCGGATTCGCCGTGGTGCGGTTGAAGGGCGGCGACCCGTACATTTTCGGCCGCGGCGGCGAGGAAGCCGAAGTGCTGGCCGATGCCGGCGTTCCGTTTGAAGTGGTGCCCGGGGTCACCTCCGCCCTCGGCATCGCCGCCTATGCGGGCACGCCGCTGACGCATCGCGAGCACACCTCGGCGGTCACCTTCGTCACCGGCCACCATGTGCCGCACATCGACTGGGACAAGGTGGGCGCCTCGGAAACGCTGGTGGTTTTCATGGGGCTCACCCACCTGCGCGACATCGCCCGTGAGATCGTCTCCCGCGGCCGTTCGCCCGGGACCCCGGCCATGGCCGTCCGCTGGGCCACGCGGCCCGATCAACAGACCATAACCGGTACGCTGGCCGATCTGGCCGACCGCGTCGAAAGCGCCGGCATGAAACCGCCGGCTACCGTGGTGATCGGTGAAGTGGTGCGTTTGCGCGAGAAGCTCAACTGGTTCGAGCGGCTGCCGTTATTCGGCACCCGCATTGCCATCACCCGCGCGCCCAGCCAGGCGCCCGAGTTGCGCGTCCGGCTGGAATCCCTGGGCGCCGAGGTGGTGGATCTGCCGGTGATCTCCATCCAGCCGCCCGCCGATCCCGCGCCGCTCGACGCCGCCATCGCGCGTTTGGCCGAATACGACTGGATCGTCTTCACCAGCGCCAACGGGGTCCGGTTTTTTCTGGATCGTCTGGACCGCTCGCCGCACGATCTCCGTTCGCTCCGCGCGCGCGTCTGCGCCATCGGCCCGGCCACGCGGCGCGCCGTCGAGGATCTGCACCTGAAGGTGGATCTGATGCCCGCCGAGTATGTGGCCGAGGCGCTGGTGGCCGCCTTCGCGACCGAGGACTTGCGCGGCCGGCGCATTCTGTTGCCCCGCGCCGCCGTGGCCCGCGACGTAATTCCCGTGGAACTGGCGCGCCTCGGCGCGGAGGTCGACGTGGTGGAAGCCTATCGCAACGTTCCGCCCGCGGATGGGGCCGATCGTGTTCGCGCGGTCTTCTCCGGCGTCCACCGGCCCGCCTGGATCACCTTCACCAGCTCCTCCACGGTGAACAACTTTGTCGAGATGGCCGGCCGCGCCGCTCTGGAAGGCGTGCGTGCGGCCTCTATCGGGCCGGTAACCTCCGCCACGCTGCGCGCGCACGGCATCGAGCCCGCCGCCGAAGCGCGAGAGTTCACCATCGACGGTCTGATCGCCGCGATCCTTCTGAAAAATGTTCCTGTTTCTTAGCAAGCTCATTCCCCCGCTGGTGTTTCCTCCCGGCGGCAATCTGGTGTTGTTCGTGCTCGCGTGGCTGCTGCGGAAGCGCTGGCCGCGATTGGCGGGCGCGCTGTTTCTGGCGAGCGCGCTCACGCTGTACGCCTTGAGCACGAACGCGGGCTCGGGGCTGCTGATCGCTCCCCTCGAGAACTGGTACCCCGATGTCGCCGTGGAAAGCGCGCCCCAGGCGGACGCCATCGTCGTGCTCGGGGCAGGCGTGCTGGGGGTCGCGGGACGGCACCACGAACCG
The DNA here is from genome assembly GCA_964453955.1 of uncultured Solibacteraceae bacterium. Taxonomy (GTDB): domain Bacteria; phylum Acidobacteriota; class Terriglobia; order Bryobacterales; family Bryobacteraceae; genus CAWACP01. The sequence continues at coordinate 4,030 of CAYVPZ010000038.1, forward strand.
GAGCTCACCCACGGTGGCGACCGCATTCGCAAGGGCGCGGCGCTGTACAAGGCCGGAAAGGCCCCCATCATTCTCTACAGCGGCGGCAACATCGATTTTCTCACCCCCGGAGCCGAACCGGAGGCCATCAGCGCCGGCAGAATCCTCGCCAGCCTGGGCGTTCCCACGACGGCTTTTTTGCCCGAGAGCACGTCGCGCAACACGCACGAGAACGCGGAGTTCACTTGGAATACTTTGAACCCCCGCGGCGCGCATCGCATTCTGCTGGTCACCTCCGCCATGCATATGCCGCGTTCGGTGGCCCTGTTCCGGCATGCCGGCTTCACGGTGATCCCGGTGCCGTCCAATCACATTACCGGCTGGGGCCAGCCGTCGTTGCCGTTCAGCCTTCTGCCCGACCCGCAGCTTCTTGCGGATTCCAGATTTGCGGTGCGCGAGTACGTTGGGCTCGCCGTGTACGGGTTGCGGGGCTGGTTGTGACGGAAACCGAGCTCCGCATCGAGAAACTCGTGTATGGCGGCGACGGCCTGGCGCGCGAAAACGGGCAGGTGGTTCTCACGCCTTTCGTGCTGCCCGGCGAAACCGTGCGCGCCGAGGTGACGCGGGCCAAGAACGACCTTCTGCGCGGGCGGCTGGTGAGCGTGGTGTCACCCGCCCCCGAACGCGTCGAGCCCCGCTGTCCATATTTCCTGCGCTGCGGCGGATGCCACTACCAGCACGCCGGCTACGAGTATCAGCTCGCCCAGAAGAGGGCCATTCTGCTGGACCTGCTGCGGCGCATCGGCGGCGTCGAGTATTCGGAAGAGGTGGCCGTTGTGGCGGCCGAACCGTGGCAATACCGCAATCGCGTGCAACTACACGTGGCCGCGGGCGAGATCGGGTACTTCGGATCGGGTTCGCACGCCCTGGTGGCCATTGAGCACTGCCCCATCGCCTCCCCGAAGCTGAACGAGTGCATTGCCGTTCTGGCCCGCGAAGTGGGGCGAATCAGGCCGTTCGAAGCCACGCTCGAGCTGTTCACCAACGAGCGCGAAGTGCAGTTCAACCTGCGCGACCGCGCGCCGCACCCGTTCGTGACCCTGTTGCGAACCCTCGGCGTGAGCACGCCCATCGAGTATGGAGGTCTGCGGGTGAGCCGCGACACCTTCTTTCAGGTGAACCGCTTCCTGGCCGAGAAGCTGGTGGAAGCGGTGATTGAGGGCACCGGCGGCCACTGGGCGATGGACCTCTACGCGGGCGCCGGTCTGTTCACCCTGCCGCTCGCCTGGCGGTTCGAACGGGTCACCGCGGTGGACGATTCCTCCAGCGCGTTCCGGGATCTCGAACACAACGCCAGCGCGGGGGGCATCATGAATCTCCAGACGCACCAGCAGACCGCGGAAGCGCATCTGGCGACGGTGACCGGCGCGCCGGACCTGATTGTCGCCGATCCTCCCCGAACCGGTCTGGGCAAGCCCGGCGTCCGGGAGTTGCTGCGCATCCGCGCTCCCCGGCTCACCATCATATCCTGCGATCCGGCCACGCTGGCCCGCGACCTCAAGCCGCTGCTGGCCGGCGGCTACCACATCGCCGCGCTGACGCTGTTCGATCTGTTCCCGCAGACGGCGCACTTCGAAACCATCGCGAAGCTGGAACTGTAGAAAAGGCCGGGCGGCAAAACGGGGACAGACTAACTGATGGGTTTAAGCTGCCAAACGCGCAAGTAGTAGTCTGTCCCCGTTTTGGCCTCGCACTCGTGTTGATTCGTGGCCCGTCCGGCCCGCAAACGGCCTCTATGCCATGGCCGCGGCGTGTTCGCCCATCTGATTCGCGAAATGCTGCACAATGTTGGCCATTTCGCGAAGCGCCTCGCCGCTGCGCCGCATGGAGAAGGCGCGCTTCATGATGGCGAAATCCAGCATGAGCATGCGATCTTCGAGCGACTGGCCAATCTCGCGGAATTCAGCGCCGTGGCGCATCAGGCAGGTGAGCAGCATATAGTCGCGATCGAGCTGACGACACAGCGCGTCGAGTTCGGCAAAAGCCGCACCCGCGTCCAGAGTTTGCTGCACCAGTGGGAAGCTGAGACGGTTCGTCACTGCCACCTGTGCCGCATAATCCCGCGCCGGCTTAGCGCCAAGAATCAGCACGCAGGTGTAGCGGAACCAGTACGCGAGTAAGATCAGCGATACCAGGATAAAGCATGCACTGATCACCATTGCCGTCTCCTTGCCTTTCTCTTCAGTACTACTAGCACTTTCCAAGGTCAGAGTAACATCGGCGTAATCGGGTGACAAGGGTTTCGAGGCCATCTAAGGTGATTTTGTGAATCGGTCTCATATCTGTCCTAGTTGTCGAATAGCATGTCGCACGGCTCCGTACCGGTACTCTCGCAATGCTGGATATAAAGCGCGCTGTAGCTGAGTTTAATGTAGTCGCTTTCCCGATAACCCAGCCGCGCGGCGACATCGTCGATCCACCCCGCCGGACCTTCGATCTCGAGGAAATTGCCGATAGGCGTTTCGTCCACGGTGATGATGCCCTCCACGCCGGGTCTGGCGTATTCGGTGCGGAATTTCTCGTAGCGGAACACCGGGCCGAGTCCGAGCCGTTCGAGAATGAGCGCAGCGGTGCCGGCGTCGGACACCATGACCTCGATCTCTTCACGCTGCTTATGGCGCCCTTCCACGGAACCGCCCTTGAAGGTGAGCGTGGCGGTGCCGCCGAAGCGGCGCAGACGCAGCAATTGCCCTTTGCCGCGCAGGTCCGACGCGCTGGAATCGAACACCGCGTTCCACTCGTGGGCGCGCTCATGGTGCACCTGGTAGCCAAGGCTCAGGATCGCCGCGCGGGCGCGCTCGAGCCCGGACACCGGCAGCTTGATCTCGGTTTCGATGGGCATGGCAGGCACCACAATTATGACCCGGCCAACCCCGTCGCCGCGACATCCCGCCGGCGGTGGTAGCATCTGAATGTGTTGGCCGCGCGCGCCCGTAGCTCAGCTGGATAGAGCGGTTGGCTTCGAACCAACAGGCCGGGGGTTCGAGTCCCTCCGGGCGCGCCACTAAGCATAATCACTGCCGTGGCAGAGCGTGAGCGGCGGCGATGACCGCCCTGGCGGCAAGCAAGGCCTGCTGAAGCACGGAATCCGTCAGATCGGTACGCGTGAGCGCCACGGCCCGCAGAAGCGTCGCCTTGTCTTCCGCGCGAACCCGCAGGGACAAGCGGCTATAATCCTCGACCGCAACTCCTGCATGGCGCGCCTCGCTCCTGTACACATTCAAATAGTACATCCCATCTGTGTTGTGATGGTCGGAATGGAACCCCGTTCCTTCGTCAGCCATCTGGAGTGCGGCGCCTGCCACCGCAAGCATCGCGCCGGAGAACCCCACAATCTCTGCGAGTGTGGTGGTCCGTTGCTGGTCCGCTATCATCTCGATCGCGTGGGCGCGGAATGGCGCCGCGACCAGCTTGTCGGCGCTCCCGCAACTATGTGGCGCTATGCGCCCCTCATGCCGGTGAGCGATGTGCGCCACGTCGTGAGTCTCGGCGAGGGCTGGACGCCGCTCATCCGCGCCCCACGGCTCGGCCAGCGTATCGGCGCCGGCGATCTGTGGGTGAAAGACGAAGGATTGAACCCCACCGGGTCCTTCAAAGCGCGAGGCCTCTCTTGCGCCGTGTCCATGTGCGTGGAACTCGGGCTGCGCAGGCTGGCGATTCCTTCCGCCGGCAATGCCGCGGGCGCATTGGCAGCATACGCCGCGGCGGCCGGGTTGGAATCTTACATCTTCATGCCTAAAGACGTGCCCCAGGCCAATTTAGTCGAATGCCGCGCGTTCGGGGCGCGGGTTTTTCTCGTCGACGGCCTCATCAGCGACTGCGCCCGCCTGCTGGCCGAGCGCAAATCGACCGAGGGCTGGTTCGACATGAGCACGCTCAAGGAGCCGTATCGCCTCGAAGGCAAGAAGACCATGGGCTTCGAGGTGGCCGAACAGTTTCACTGGGAACTGCCCCATGCCATCCTCTACCCCGCCGGCGGCGGCACCGGGTTCATCGGCATGTGGAAGGCCTTTGCCGAACTCGAACAACTCGGCTGGCTGGGCGCGAAACGGCCCAAAATGATTGCCGTGCAGGCGGCGGGCTGCGCTCCGGTGGTGCGCGCCTTCGAACGCGGCGAGCCGGCCAGTGAGTTCTGGCGCGACGCCCGCACCATCGCGTCCGGCCTGCGCGTGCCCAAAGCCCTTGGCGACTTCCTCATGCTCGAAACGATTCGCGCCAGCGGCGGCACGGCCATCGCGGTGACCGACACCGAGATGCTCGACGCCGGAATCGAGCTTGCCTCCACCGAGGGAATCTTCGCGGCCCCCGAAGGAGCGGCGTGCGTGGCGGCCGTGCGGCGCCTGATTGCCGATGGTTTTCTGAAAGGCTCGGAGCGAATCGTCGTTTTCAACACCGGCTCCGGCTACAAATACCTGGAAGCCTGGTCCACCCGTTTCCCGCGCACCGCCGAGTCCGAGCAGGACAAGCTGGGCGGCCTGATCACGCCCCGATAGGTCGGGACACGCGGCGCCAGCCGCGTTCTCTCCCGATCAAAAGCAAACGGGGCGTCCCTGAGGAATCGCCCCGTTGCCGCGTCGTTCGGATTTGACCCTGTGATTTTGACTTCTCGGTCCCCTTCTCGTCGGGGCAGGGCCATCCGAATTCTATCAGATCTTCTCGGCGATCGCCTTCCCCTGGACAAACTGCAGCAGGTAGTCCGGACCGCCGGCCTTGGAATCGGTGCCGGACATATTGAATCCGCCGAAAGGATGCGCGCCCACCATGGCGCCGGTGCATTTGCGATTGAAGTACAGGTTGCCCACGAAAAACCGCTCCCTCGCCCGCTGGATCTTCGCGCGGTCGGTGGTGAACACTGCGCCGGTGAGCCCGTACTCGGTATCGTTGGCCAGCTCCAGCGCGTGGTCGAAATCGCGCGCCTTCGTCACCGCCAGCACCGGACCGAAAATCTCCTCCCGGAAAATGCGCGCGTCCGGCGCCACATCGGCAATCACGGTAGGGCGAATGAAGTAGCCGTCGCCCTCGCCAGCGCCTCCGCCGGCCACCAGCCGCCCTTCGCTCCGGCCCGCCTCGATATACCCAAGAATGGTCCGTTTCGCGCCCTCGTTGATCACCGGCCCCATGTAGTTCTCCGGGTTCTCCGGCGGCCCCACGCGAATCCCGTCCACGCTTCGCCCCAGCTTTTCCACAAACTCGTCGTAAACCCGCTCGTCCACAATCGCGCGCGAGCAGGCCGAGCATTTCTGCCCCTGGTATCCGAACGCCGAAAACAGCACGGCTTTCACCGCTGCGTCCACGTCGGCGTCGCCATCCACGATGATGGCGTCCTTGCCGCCCATTTCCGCCACCACCCGGCGAATCCAGATCTGCCCTCTCTGCGGACGCGCTGCCAGCTCGTTGATGCGCAGGCCCACGTCGCGCGAGCCGGTGAACGACACGAATCGCGTGCGCGGATGCTCCACCAGCAGGTCCCCGATCTCGCTCCCGCTGCCCACCAGCAGAGAGAAGCTCTGGGGCGGGAAACCGGCCTCCAGCAGCACCTCGGCGAATTTCTGCGCGATGGTGGGCGTGTCGCTGGAAGGCTTGATCACCACCGTGTTGCCGGTCACCAGCGCGGCCGCGCTCATGCCCACGAGTATCGCCAGCGGGAAATTCCACGGCGGGATGATCACCCCCGGCCCCAGCGGCACATAGACCATCTCGTCTTTTTCGCCGGGCAACTGCACCACCGGCGGCGGGTCGGCCAGCTTCATCGCCTGGCGCGCGTAGTATTCGCAGAAATCGATCGCCTCGGCCACGTCGGCTTCGGCTTCCGGCCAGGTCTTGCCCGCTTCCACCACCAGCCAGGCGTCGAACTCCAGCTTCCGCCGGCGCAGGATCGCCGCCGCGCGCACCAGCATCTCCACGCGCCGCGCGGCCGGCACGGCCAACCATTGCGGAAAGTAGCTCCACGCCGCGTCCACCGCTTCTCTGGCCAGCGCCGCGTCGGCCTTCGAATGGATGCCCACCACTTCGGCCGGATGCGCCGGGTTCAGCGAGCGCAGCTTCCGGTCGGTGCGCACGCGCCGGCCCGCCACCAGCAGATCGTAATCGTGCCCCAGCTCGCCACGCACTTTCGCCAGTGCCGCTTCCGCCGCCGCGCGATTCCGCGCATCCGAAAAATCCGCGGCGGGCTCATTCGCAAACGCGGGCAGAGCCGTGGCTGGTAATACTTCGACTGTGCTCATAACGACGGGTTGGTTCAGACGTGCTCGCGCACGTTGCCGATGGCGCTTTCGGCGAGTTTGCGGCCGCGCTCGAACATCTCGGCGGCGTCGTCGGCCACCTTGCGGCCCTTCTCGTACAGTTCGCGGGTACGTTCCACCGCGGCGCGTCCCTGTTCGGCCAGCGCCTCACGCCCCTCGTCGGCTTTCTTGGCGATCAGCTTGCGCGTGTGTTTGCCGGTGTTCGGTGCGAAAAGCAATGCGATTGCGGCGCCGACAGCGGCTCCCGCGACGAACCAGACAATGTTATTGCCGGAGTCTTCCTGGGCCATAATTGCCTCCGCTCCTATTCTAGCCCCCGGCGCGCCCAGCCACGGCAGATCCGGCCGGCTACCGTTGCGGCTAGCCGCGAGGTGGAGCAGGCGTTTTCGCCTGCGTCCGGCCAGCATCGCCACTCCCGCCACAGCCTAACCTCCCTGCGACCGGCGCCGCCGCCTCACCACCACGAGGCTGACGCAGGCGATCGCCACAATCGAGCAGGTCCATCCCATTACGGCCCGCCCGCTCACGAACTCGGCCATGCCCACCACCGCGAAGGCGGAGCATAACCCGGCCTCAGCCGGCCACGGCCACCGCTCCGGCAGAATCTCCATCGCCAGCAGAAGGTAAAGGATCGCCAGCAGGAGCCCCAGCAACGCGAACGGGATGTCCACGCGCAGCAATCCAACCACGCACCACATGCCGCAGCTCACCGCGAGAACCGAACTCCGCCCCCGCCGCGACGACGATCCCTGCCCCTGGTCGGCATCGACTGTGGTGAACAGCGTCTGCATTTGGCCCATTTTCCCAAAATTCCCCCCACTGGAGCGCCGCCGGCTTTGCTGTATACTAAACGAAAGTTTCTCTGGAGAATGGGAGCCTCTTATGCAACGTCTTCTAATGCTTGTGGCAATCGGCGTTCTGCTCACGGTCGCCGCGCCGCGTTCTTCAGCCGCCCTGAATTACAACTCGAGCAAAAGCAACACCGGCAACTTTGTGATAGCCTACACCGACCCAGTGACCAGGGCTCAAGCTGACGCCATCCTGGCCGACCTCGAGAAAGCCGGCCGGTCTCCCGACGAAACCGGCGTGCGAGGGATCTTGAGTACGCACGGCGTGCAGAGCGACAGCATCGGCAAGATCATTATCGACAAGGGCCCGAGTGGGAGCAAGGGCGCCACCATCCTGCTGCTCAAAGATCCTGGGGACGAGAATGCGGCCAGGTCCGCAGCGAACATCACGACTTCGAGGTCGAATACTCAGCATAACTAACGAACGTAAGATCCTGCACGCCAGATCTCTCCTTAGTCGCCGACCGGATGGCGCCCATTCGCTGTATCCTCGAAGCATGGCCGAGCAACCGGACTACGTCACCGTCTATCGATCCATGGACCCCGGCGCGGAGGACGATTCCCGCGCCATCCTCGACACCCTCGCCGATGCGGGCGTGGCCGCCCTGCTCCTCGACGACAAGACCCCCGGCGTGCCCGAGGGCGTCTGGGAGGTGCAGGTGGCCGCCGCCGACGCCGAGCGCGCCGACCAGATCGTCGCCGCCCACCCGCCGTCCGCCGTGGACCCCTCCCACGAGCTCGACCTCGTGCCCATCTACCAAAGCGGCACTCCCCTCACCGGCGCCCTCGAAATGATGGGAATCAAGTCGCTTCTGGAAGCGAACGGCATCCAGACCGTCAGCACCGGCGATTCCGTTCAGCCCGAGCTCCCCATCACTCTCAGCGTGCAGCGCGATCAGTTGGAGCAGGCCAAACAGCTCCTCGCCGAAGCCCAGGCCACCGGACCGGCCGACGCCGACGCCGCCGAAGCCGCTTCCGAACCGCGACCGTAACGGAGCGGTCATCTTCGTTCACCACCGCTTTCCAACCGTTTAACCCCCGCACCGCCCGCCACGCCCCAAAAGCGATACGCCCGCGCCCGAGTGTGGTTAAATAGTTGAAATCGCTCATGCCTGACGCGGCTTTCAAAATCCGCCGGGACGTGAGTGCGCTGAAGCGGCGGCTGCGGGAACTGAAGCTCATCCTCAAGGGAGCACTCTCCTCCCGGCACCCCGTGATGGCGCACATCATCCCGATTCGACGCTGCAACCTTACCTGCGCCTATTGCAACGAGTACGACGACCACTCCAAACCAATCTCAAAGGAAGTGATGTTCCGCCGTCTCGACCGCCTGGCCGAGCTGGGCACCACCATCGTCACCTTCAGCGGCGGCGAGCCCCTGCTGCACCCCGAGCTCGACGACCTGATCGCTCGCGTGCGCAAGAATGGCGCGCTGGCCTGCCTCATCACCAACGGCTACCTGCTCACCGCCGAGCGCGTCCAGCGGCTCAACCGCGCCGGCCTCGACCACATGCAGATCAGCATCGACAACGTCATGCCCGATGACGTCTCCAAAAAAAGCCTCAAGGTGCTGGACAGGAAGTTGCAAATCCTCTCCCAGCACGCCCTGTTTCACGTCAACATCAATTCCGTTCTGGGCGGCGGCATCCGCAATCCCGAGGATGCGCTGGTGGTGGGCCACCGCGCCCTGGAGCTCAGTTTCAGTTCCACGGTGGGCATTATCCACGACGGCGGCGGGCAACTGAAGCCGCTGGGCGAGCGGGAGCGCAAGGTGTTCACCCAGATGCGCGGTCTGGAGAAATCGAACTTCGCGCAGATCAATTATTTTCAGGACAAAATCGCGCTCGGCCAGCCCAGCGACTGGAAATGCCGCGCCGGCGGCCGTTACCTCTATATTTGCGAGGACGGCCTGGTGCATTATTGTTCCCAGCAGCGCGGCTACCCGGCCCAGCCGCTGCTCGAATACACACACGCGGACATCCGCCGGCACTATCTGACGAAGAAGAGCTGCGCGCCGTACTGCACGGTTTCCTGCGTGCACCAGATCTCGTATTTCGACTTCTTCCGCGACCCGCAGACCCTCGACGACGGCGCCGCCGCGGAGCACGTCGCGCCCAGCCACGGCCTGGTCCAGATCGAATAGCGTTTGTAGAGCAGGCCTCCGGCCTGCATCCCGCGACCCGCGGACCGGCAGCTCTAATGAGAAGAACCGGTCCCTGGGACACCCTTGTAGAGCAGGCCTTCGGCCTGCATCCGGATGTCTTGCATGGACCACCACAAGAGGAACCTCCCTCACTACTACCCCTCTGAAGCCATCCTGTTTGTGACGTGGCGTCTGTTCGATTCGCTCCCACTCAGCAGGATGGCCGTCGCTAATACCAGTCGCGACGCGGGGAAAGCGTTTCTCGAGAACGACCGCCTTCTCGATCATTCGACCGATGGGCCCCTCTGGCTCAGACACCCGGCTGTCGCCAGCGTTGTCGCCGCAACCCTCCAACGTGGCCACATCGAATACGGCCTATACAAGCTCCATGCCTGGGTGATCATGCCCAACCACGTCCACACGGTAATGCAGCCCCATCCCTCCCGGAGCCTGCCGCGGATCATGAGATGGGTCAAGGGGTCCAGTGCCCGAGCCGCGAATCTGGTGCTGGGACGCACCGGGAAACCGTTCTGGCAATACGAATCCTACGATCATTGCGTTCGCAGCGACGACGAACTGAACCGCATCATCCACTACGTGGAGAGGAACCCAGTGGTGGCCGGTCTTGCCGAGGCAATCGACGACTGGCCCTGGTCCAGCGCCAGTGCAGGCGAAAACGCCTGCTCCACGCCGAATAACACTGCTGACCCGCCGCTGTAGAGCAGGCGTTTTCGCCTGCGTTCGTCCAGCTTTCTTGGGCAGCCTATACACGTCCGCCTTATGCCTGTCGCGGTTCTTCCACGGCGAATGGCCGGTGGCGCAGCCCAGGTTCGATCGGATCGATCACCCACGTTCCCTTTTCTCGTTCGCCGCGCGCAGGAGTATGGTCTGTCCGACCGCCAGTCGACCGATCTGCGTGACCGCGCCGTAGATTCCCGCGTTGTTCTGGTTCGCACGAACAACCGCTTTCAGCACTTCTGGCGCAGGACTGGCTGATTCGGGATCAAGGTTCACCATCGAGCAGCGAACGTCGCGCATCGTGACGGTGATGG